>CAMWQY010000106.1 GCA_947176355.1 uncultured Porphyromonadaceae bacterium | reverse complement strand
GCGCTCACTTCGTTCGCGCCACAATCCCTTACTATTTTCCGGGGAGGAGCGTGTGGTTGCGGGAATCGGGAGAGAGGGCTGAGCGTCGGTAAGCGGGAAGGGATTGACGATATTGACGGTATGAGAGAGAGCGGAGGCTGTCTTCTTTAGCAATTTTCTTTGCCAGCGAGACAGCAGCTGTATCACCTAAATTACTACCGGAGACTTCCAACACCTTTGCAATCTGACGGGCTTCAAAATAGGCACTGTCAATATGATGACGTATTGTAAAGGGTATCAAACTCGAAGGATAACGAATTAAGGCTGATTTAGCCACATGAAGAGCTTGGTCGTGGCGACCTTCCCGTGCAAGGGATTCAGCAAGACGGATGAGGGAAGCACGCTGTATGGATGCTTGAGAAGCAACATCCACCCCTGGATAAGGAGCACGATCGAGTCCTCCCCATTTGAGTTTGGGAAGCACATCAAGGGCTTCTTGAGTGAGGACAAGGGAATCCGGAGAGTTCGGCATCAGACGGCGAGCAAAAAGACCTTGACGAGTGTAAGGGAAGAAACCTATATACTTGTCTTTCTGAAGATTCTGATGCCAGTAGATCGGACGGGGATAGCGAGAAAGGGCGTTTGTAGCCACTATATCCACTTCCGCCACTTCACGGAGAGTTCCAATAGAGCGAGGACTCTTCCCCGGAATAGAAAGGAGATCGAATATCCATGAATCTACAGAATCCTTTCCCATCGCAAGCCAACGGCTGCAAAAGGAAGGAGTTGGGGACTCATCATCATAAAGCCGACGAAGCGCATCAATGGCAGGGAGAGTGTCGGACATCGCAGATGGGAAACGCACAATATTATAGTTTCCAAGGGCTATATCACCTTCAGAAGCAGTCATACGAAGCCCATCATAGCCATATCGAGGAGTCATCAGTTGGCGGACATACCAATCGCTACCAAGATAGGCATTGCAGACAACAGTCACGTCGCGACGTATGCCCATAACTTCTTGCGCAAACCACAGGGGGAATATATAATTATCGCCATCCACAAATAGGATTGCATCTTCATCGAGCGATTCAAGGAGATTTTCAGCATAATCAAGTGTGGCTGAGCGATAGCTTCGATCATGGTCGCCATAATTTTCTGCAAGCATCCATACAGGGACACTACAAACGGCTACCAAAACCACTCCCCTCACCCATCTTCTCTTTGAAGCGCGAAGAATGAGGAGCATTCCGAAGCTTATCCACAGAGCGAAAGTCCAGAAACTTCCCAAGAATGAGTAGTCTCGTTCTCTGGGTTCTCCGGGGCTTTGATTAAGATAAAAGACAATTGCGACACCAGTCATCAGAAACAATATCAAAGATACCCAGGCTATTTGACGCATCTTCAATTTGGCAAGCCGTCGACGGGAACCTTTGAAGAGCCAGACAATGCCAACAATTCCCAATATAAACGGAATGCTCCAATAGAGATTTCTCCCTTCATTTTCAGACCCAAGTTCAGGGGGAAGTTGCGATTGAGGACCAAGCATCAGGTCATCGAGCAAGGGGAAGCCGGTGATGAAATTTCCATGCTCTATTTCTCCGGTGGAATGAACATCGTTTTGACGTCCGGAATAATTCCACATAAGATAGCGGAGATACATATATCCAATCTGATACCCGAATAGATACATGAACGATTGCATATAAGTGGGACGCAAAGCATACTTTACTATAGGATTACCTGAGGAATCACGCATAGGGACCGGACGCCCAACCGAATCGAATGCTTCGGAAATGCGGACTTGCACCATGCTTGCAGAATCCATTCCTGTCCAATCGCGATAAGCAGCGATATCGCTTGCCGAGGAAGCATAGATTCGGGGTATCCACATATCGAGTTCGGGAGTATATCTTGGTTCGATACGGAATCCGGTCACTACATAGCCCGAGGCAGAATCCCTATATGAAAGCCCTTCATTCAGTCTACGGTCAACATCTGTCAGAAACATGGAACGGCTTGGAATATGGCCATTTTTCACCAAGGGGCGCATATCCCTGCCACGCACTTTCATTGCATTCCAGGAATAGTCGCGCATTGTATCTCCATTCTGATTGACATTGATACGCTCCAAACGCATCATACGGCTATAGGGGGTGCGACCATAGAACAATGGGGATACTCCATACTGGCGGCGGTCAAGATAGTCAGAAAGACGGAAAATATCCGAAGGATTACCCTCGTTGATGGGAGGATTCGCCCACGCACGGATAGGGATCAGAATATATACTGAATATCCTACCATCACCGCTGCTATACACCAAAATCCAGCCGACATCCATTTATATCTATATGCAGACAGGACAGCAATTGAGACCACGATGGCAAGAGACAGAGTCCATATTGCCAAGGCTCCTGACCAATAGGGCAATTCAAATTTATTGACAGCCATAAGGTCTGCCCATCCTGCCAATGCTATTGAACCGGGCATCAGACCCTTCAGAATCAGCACGACGGCAATGCATCCAATGACAAAAGCCAATACGAAACGTCGGCGGCAAGACCTGAGACTTCTACGGCAAGCCATCACCATTGCAATTGCCGGAAGGACAAGGAGATTCAGTTGGTGGACACCTAATGAAAAGCCAATGACATACATAATCGCCACAAGCCATCTTATACGCGCCGCGCGACTGAAGGAGAATACCCAACGCAAAGACATCCACACTGTGAGGGCAGAAAGGAATAGCGACATAGCATAGACCTCTGCTTCAGCTGCACTATACCAAGCAGAATCAGACCATGCAAAGCATAATGATGCGGCAAGTGATGATATGCTTATTGCCATTGAGCGCCATACATCACCTTTTTTTGATGGCCAGATCCAGCGCATCAATGATATAGATATCGAACAGAGCATCATCACTGCCAAAGCCGTGAAAACACCCGACATCATGTTGACAACCTTGACTTGAGTAGCAGGATCGGAGAAAAAACCGGATATGAACCGATGTGTCAGCATCCAGCCGGGGTTGCCGGGAGGATGACCTATTTCCAATTTGAGTGCAGAAATAAGATATTCAGGGCAATCCCAATAAGAGGCACCGGGATCTACAGTAAGCCAATAGACTACGAGGGAGACCAAGAATGCAATCCATGGAGACATCTTTAATGCATAATGCATAATGCATAATGCATAATTAGCCGGATTTTCTCTATTCGCACCCACTGATAATTCTCAATTCTTAATTCTCAATTCTAAATTACTTAGTGATTCCTTTGTCGAGGAGACGACGTTTTACTTGCATACGAATCCATGTAGGAGTGATACCTACGAAGAAGATGGCAAGGCGATTGAGGAAGCCATTTATGTATTGCTTTTTGCCTTTCAGCATCGCACTTACGGCTTTCTCTGCAAACTTATCCGGCTTTGCCACAGCACCGATTCCAACAGCAAGTTTCATAAGATGGTCGGGAAGTCCGAAAAGAGATGTTGCGATCGCTCCCGGGGCAGCAACCGTGGCAGATGCTCCATAGTCTTTTAGCTCATAGTGGAGCGAGCGGGTGAAGACACGGATATATGCCTTGGTGGAAGCATACATCGCAAGACCCGGCATAGGCATCCAGCAAGACATTGACGACATGTTGAGAATACGTCCACTTCCACGTTGCTTAAACCTTCTTGCAAAAAGGAGGGAAATCATGGTGGTGGCACGAACATGGAGATCAATGAAACTTTGGATTTTCGCGTCGGAAGTGTCAGCAAATTCGCGGAAACTGAAAATGCCGGCATTGTTGATGACTATATCAGGGTCTATATTCCTTGTACCAAGATAAGCAGCAAGCATAGAATCGGCATGAGGGTCAGTGAGGTCGAGAGTATAGGGGAAGACCTTGATTCCGAATTCATTTTCAAGAAATACGGCAGCTTGTCGGAGGGGATCGACAGTGACACTCACTATGACAAGCGAGCAGCCACGTCGGGCAAGAGCACGACAGAACTCAATACCGATGCCTCCGTCGGCACCAGTGACTACAGCCCACTTTCCTGCAAGATCTTTCATCAACGATCAACTATTAACGATTAACTATCAACCTTTAACTCTAATTTTATCGATTTCTTTGCGTATTTTTGGAGGGAGGTCGGGGATAGTGCAGTGGCAAGCCATCTCGCGACTATACATGCGTGCGATGCAGTAGTTGACGTGTTCACAACCACAATGATGAGTGGCCTCAGCTGCAAGCTTATTGATGAAATCGGGTTCTCTAAGCAGGGCACGCCCCATCTGCACGAAGTCAAATCCTTCAGAAAGAGCCTTATCCATGCTTTCTCCATCTACAACACCTCCGACGTAGACCAACGGCAACTTGAGTTCTTTGCGGAATTTTTTAGCATCTTCGAGGAAATAAAGAGGCTTGAATGGCTCAGTCGGTATCATGTATTTGCCTACCATCCTCACTCCATACTTAAGCCACCAAAGCTTCATATAGTATGTCATGGTATATATAGGCATTTCACCACGCATGACATACATCGGGGCTTTGCTTACAAATCCACCGCTGAGCACAATTGCATGGGCTCCAAGATTTTCAATTTCTTTGGCAACAGTAAGACAGTCGTCGATCTCAAGTCCCCCTTTGAAACCATCGCGCATATTAGTCTTGACCAGGACACCCATATCGCTTCCGGCAGCTTTCATCACTTCCTCCATACACATACGGAGGAATCTCATTCGGGAATCGAGAGAACCGCCGAATTCGTCACGACGATGGTTGGTATATGGAGATAGGAACTGCGATATAAGATAGCCATGCCCAGCATGCACCTCAACGCAGTCGAAGCCTGCATCACGGGCAGTGCGGACTGCATCGCCAAAGTCGCGAGCCATCTGCTTGAGTTCATCCTTCTTCAAACCACGAACGATAGTCGGGGAATACAGGTTAAATCCCGTGGAAGCACCAACCGGAATTCCTCCGGCTGTCTTTATATGCGTCATGTTGCCACAATGCCCGATCTGAATCGATGCCTTGGCACCACGATCGTGAATGCCATCAGTAATCTCACGAAGCGAACTTACTATCTCCGGGCGCAACCAAAGCTGAGTCTCAAACGAGAGAGCAGACCGATTGATGCCGGCATAGGCCAAAGTGGTCATTCCCACTCCCCCATCAGCCACACTCCAATGATAGTCGCGGAGCATATCAGTAGGATTATTGTCTTTTCCCATGCCTTCGAAGGCTGCGCTGCGAATGGAACGGTTGCGCAATTCCACGGGACCTATTTTCCCGGGAGTGAAAAGTCTGTCGTGGTTGGTCACCATATAAATGGAATAATGTATTTTCTATTAAGAGAAGTGAATTCATCGCCAAACTCCTTTACGTAGCGGTCATAGAGAGAACGAGCGCGTGGAGCAAGATTGGCAAATGTCCAAAGAGCAAATATCACACCGGGGAGCGACCAAGTAAGCACCGCATATCCGACCCACTCCGTGAATTCACCGAAATAGTTGGCTGAAGTGACGTAGCGGAACATGCCCCCTTTGGGGATGTAATGTCCTTTGTCGCCAGGCTTCCTGAGATGCCGAATTATATAGTCGGATTGCAGGTTTATACCCATTCCGGCGAAAAAAATCAAGATACCGATTATGAATTTCGGAGTCAAAAGCCAAGATACAGGATAAGTGTCGACAGGAGACACATAGAACAGCCATCCTCCAATGAGGTAAGCGTTTACCACATTGAAGACACAACCCATAAGAATGATGCAAAGCGGCATACGGCTCTTGCCTTTAATGAGGAGCGGGAATATGAAGGAGCGCTGGAAATAATGGAGCATAAAGAGAGAGGCCATTGCGATCAACGCCGTCTCGGAGCGACGATCAGAACAAGCCCACAATATTGCCATACAGATGAAGACAGGAGCCTCCATCAATACCCATCCAAGGCGATTGCCAACCGAGGGACCCCATTTAGGGGTATAGAAAATGCCGTAGCCCGGCGTTATGAAGCGCAGTCCCGCAAAGACCATGACAGCAAGTGCAATCATGACATATTCGACTGTGCGGAACACTATTGGGTCGAAAATTACGTTCATTATATAAGCAAGATTATAAAAAAGGATAAAAAACCTTTCAACTTGCAAATTTACAAAAATAAAGCGACATTTGCAAAATGACAAATGACAAACTGACATATCGACTAAAAAATGGAGAAAAAAGATTATCCGGACTGAAAGGAATACTCATGATCTCAGTCTATATTATATCTATTTTTCTTCCTTTGAGTGTAAGCGCTCAAGAAAGCTCCTTCACGCCTACAAATGCACAAAAAGGAGTAAGGACATCTACCGACGTCATAGCTGTGGCTATCCCGGCTACTGCATTGGCAGTGACTCTTATAGAGAAGGATTGGGAAGGTTTGAAAGAAGGGGCACTAACGGCTGCAGTCACAGCAGGGGTCACACTTGGACTGAAATATCTGATAAAGGAGAACAGGCCTGATTTCAGCAACGCACATTCATTTCCTTCCGGGCATTCTTCAGTGACTTTTGCAGCATCCACTTATATCGGAAGAAGATATGGTTGGAAATGGAGTATACCCGCTTATGCCTTGTCGACATATACAGCATGGGGCAGGGTGTATGGAAAGAAGCATCATTGGTGGGACGTGGCTGCGGGAGCTGCAATCGGAGCTGCGAGTGCCATGATCTTTACGCATCCTTATATGCAGAAACATGAAGTGGCGCTCGTGCCTGCAGTCAGCGAGACGAGCGCCGGGGTTGTGTTGGGGTTTAGCTTTTAGCGGAATTGGCCGAATAGGGCGAATTAGTCTGATGGGGCCAATAGGGCTGATGGGGCTAATAGGGCGAATTAGTCTAATAGTGCGAATTAGTCTAATAGGGCTGATAGGGCTAATAGGGATTTATTTGTCGGAGGTGATGGCGCGATAGTCGGCGAGGAAAGCGAAAAGTTGGCGCAGTCCGAGAGCAGTGCCTGCAATAAAACCGATCAAGATTCCAAGTCTGAAATAAAAGTTATCCATCGACCATGCTATGAACCCAATGATCGCCAATACGCTTGGAAGAAGGATTGCGATAAACTGCAGATGACGCTTACGATAGAATAGAGCCTTCCTGATTACTTCCGATACAGGCATATTGACAACGTCGATACTTCGAACTCCATTATAAAGCCAGCGGTCCATAACAGATGCTATCAAAGCATAGACAGCAAACGACACACTTACGGCAATCCTGAGACGATAATTGTCAGGGAACATATCTGGATTTAATGCCCATGAAAAACTCAACAGAATAAGCGCCAATGCCATATTTGAGAATCTCCGATAACGATCAGCGAGATTTTCAAGGGCAGTACGACGTTTGCCGTTAATGATTATGTCATGTGAATTTGATTGACTCTGAATAGCCACATTGGCATCTTGCCAGTCTTTTCTAAGATTATCCATTTTATTTACGATTAATTATTAAACTTTTCTTTGAGTTTTTCTTTTGCTCTATGAAGGCGTGTGGCAACGTTATTGCGCGTTATGCCTATCGTCTCCGCGATTTCATCGTAGGAGTATTCGTCGAGCCACATCATCATGATTGCTTTGTCGATGGGATTCAGAGTGGCGATGCACTCATAAAGGTCTTTGATTGACTCGCGTTTATCCAGAGAATCATCCGCAACTAAAATCACATCTTCGAGTGAAGCCTGGGAGGGACGGTTGCTTCTTGCGCGAAGCGTGGAGACGCATGTGTTGAGTGCAATACGATAGACCCAAGTGCGAATGGAGGATTCTGAACGGAATGACCGGAGTCCGCGCCAGATATTCACGAGCACATCTTGATAGAGGTCTTCCAGATCCTGAGGATTGGCGGCATATCCAAGGCAGATACGTCTGATCATAGCATCATGAGTCTGAATGGTCTCAGAAAAAATATGTTCAAGCCGTCTTGATTCAGTATTGACACCCAATGATGCGGCAAATCGCATCACCATATCAGCTAAGACATCAAATATTGAGGAAGACGTTTTCGTCGTAGTCAGCGTAATCATCGTTTTTGATATGTTTTTATACTATTAGTCGCTGTATAGGGGCGGATAGTTACATGATGAATAAAAAAGACGAAAAAAAACGCGGATCCCGAAGGATACCGCGAAAAAAAATAAATGAATGAATGACGAGTGGGCGAAGATGGATTCGAACCACCGAAGGTATTAACCAGCAGATTTACAGTCTGCCCCATTTGGCCACTCTGGTATTCGCCCGAATGAAACTACACATCGCGCGTGTTTCACGATGCAAAATTACAAATAATATTTGAATCTGCCAAATATTTCCTCATTTTTTCAAAAAAAGATGCAAAAAAGGAGGGAATACGGAGGTTCTGATTAATCGGAGACTTCCGTGGTC
>CAMWQY010000105.1 GCA_947176355.1 uncultured Porphyromonadaceae bacterium | reverse complement strand
GTCATCTTCACCTTACCCTCTTTGCCTGTTATGTCAATGCACACCGGAAGACCCTGACGGTCGGTGTAGAAAGTAGTCAGAGGTGTAATCTCCGATTCCTTCAGATGCTCCTTGAAAAAGAAGCACAAAGCAGCGTCCGAAAGTGTGAGGAAAAGATCATAGTCGGGATTGAAGGCGTATGCGTTTCCGGGGAATGAGTTCACAAACATCTCCAGCTGATTGTAAGCGGAACGTGACGGCATGATACCGCACTCATAGAGCTTGGTCTCCAGATATGAGGTGACAGGCGTGACCTTGTCCGCCCGACAGCTCACGATGATATTGAAGTTGGTGTTCACAAGAAGGCTCGAATCGACAGCCAGACGGTTGAGCACTTCCTCGATGTCCGCCTTTGCAATCTTGTTGCTTGGGTCGGGCATAGAGCCGTGACGCTTTGCCTTGCCCTGAAGTTTCCTGAGAAGCTTGCGCTGATTTGGTATCTGGACAACCTGGTTGAAAACAACGCAGTCGGCGAAAGGCACACTTGTAAGGAAGGAGAGAAGGTCGGTTGCGATGGCATAGCCGTTGATGCTTGTCTCCGTGTATGGCTTGATGACTGAAGGGAGATTGATTTCGTCAATATCCACGAGAGGGTAAGACCGAACCACACGGTCACCGATTTTCAGATACTCGTCCGAAGACTTGAAGTTGGTCATAGAGAAAGTGCCGTGACGGAACTGAAACGCCATGAACCGGTGGCAGTATTCGTTGACCTCCGGCTTCGTCAGTTTCCTGTGGCTGATACCTTTCTCAGTAAGGATGTCGTTTACCTTTGAAATCTTGGCATGGAAATCAAGCCACTTCTTAGGGTCATACTGCACGAACTGGCTTCGCTGAGCCTCCTGAGTTATTATAAGGTATGTGCGTATCTCAGTAAATTCCCTTCCCTCGAAGTATCGGAAATAGCTTCGGGTAAGAAACTCCGAGTCCTCCGGCACATCGTGGCGGTAGGACTGGCGGCAGAGTATATCCTGCTTCTGCAAGGCATATCCTTCACCGAGAGTCTGCACGATATTTGCAAGCACATCCTGAAACAGGGAGTACTGCTCGGCATCGGTGCAGAGCTGCTGCACCGGATTCCTCATTTCAAAAATGACAGACGGCTCACCCTTGGCGGAGAAAAGGACAACATTGCCGTCCGTTTCCTCCAGCTGCGCGTATATTCCGTCAAATATCTTTTTCAGCGGTTTAGCCATGTCTCAGCGTTTGAAAATATTGTTGTAGATGAAAATTCCACGGTGGCGCTTCTTGTTGTGAAGCCCTCCGCTCTGTTTGACATAGATAGTCACAAGTCCTGCCACGGCCAGCACAAGCATGGCGATGAAGCCGGCGAGCTTGCCGAGCGCGATCGAGAATACTATGAAGCCTACGAAAGACACTCCTATGGCACCGGCGGCCAGAGTGAGGAAACGTCCACGTATGCCCATGAACTCCAGAGGTTTCTGTAAACCCTTGAAAACCGGATAGCCGTCTTCGTTCATCGCCATGTCTGTCTGTTTTTGCCGGTGATCAGTTGAAGAAAAGGGGCAGTGCTTCGGACAGTGCGATGAAGGCGATACAGCCGCCAATCGTCAGCATGATAGTCTTTTTCACGTCCTGGTCGCCGTTCTGCATTTTGAAATATACATTGAAGGCGCCGACGAGGACGATGACCGCTGCGATGGCTTTCATCAGGTTGGAAACCGGTGTCTGGTAGGAGCTTACCTCCTGGGTTGCCTTGGTGAAACCTGCGGCACCCTTGCTGGCTGCCATTGCGTTTCCTGTTGCCACTGTCAGGGCTACTGCGGCGAGAGTTGCCTTGCGGACGAAGGCTGAGTTCTTGATGCGTGACACGGCACGCAGACATTTGTTCTTGATTTTTCGCATTACATTTGTTGTTATCGTTTACTACTGGGCGATAAAGTCAACAAAGGGCGATAAAGCAACAAAGGGCGTTTTAGTGGAACATAGGGCTATAAAGGATTATGGGATTAATGACAAGTCAAGCAGCCTGACACTTGTGAAGAATATTCCCAAGGTCTTCAGGTAATGCACCGTTGCTGTTCCTGATTTTCTCGGTAAGTGTTTCAACCGGTAAACCACCGGACATAGCGGCTTCCTTCGGAATGCGAGTCTTGACTTTCTCAACAGGTCGTGTATTATCTACGGGATATTTATTTTGGTCCTCCCTTGAAATAAAGATTGTCTTGAAATTCTTAGCTTCATCAGAGATGTCAATGTCATTTTCAGTTACATTCTCCGATTCAATCTCCTTCATCTTCTTTGCTTTGTGCAAATCCATAGCTATCATACCTGCGTAGTAGAGAACCAGGATTACAAAAAGGAATGTTATTATTTGACTGTATATCATATCTAAAAATTTACTGTTGGTAACTATTCAAGTATTGGTATCAAGCGCAGTCCAAGTTTCTCGCATTGCGCAAAATGTTCCGGTTGAAGACAGTTGTCATCGGAATAGTAGATTGTTGTAGCATTTCGGGAGACTTCACAACCTTTTGCCTTCAACTTATGTCGGAAGATTATCTTCTTTCTGTTGGATACCACTTTGAGTTTCGTAATAGGTTGGAGACCGAAAACCATTCTACGTTTCTCCCGTTTGACCATATCAGTCCTTATTCGGGAACGGATATTCTTCTCACTCTTCTTACCTCTTTGGAGTCCCAGTAAAGAGATTATGCGAGATATGGTTCGGGTAGAGACGCCTATCTTTTCCGAAATTTCGGAGATTGAATGAGTGGGGTGGAGTTCTCTCACTGCCATAGCCTTTTCAAGCCAAGCTCTTTTGATTCCCTTCTCAATACCGAGTTCAATGGCTTTCGACTTGACTGCGCTCTTGCCCACACCAAGACGGCAAGCCACGGTCTCGATGTTTTCAACCGGATAGAGTTCTTTCAAAACAGCTATCATTTCATCGTTCCATATCCGTTTCCTCATGACAGCGTTCTTTTTGCATCGAAAAGGGTTTTGCTTTCTTGTCGATACTGGTTGAAATGGTCAAGGTTTTGACTGAGAAATGTACGAAGGATAGCATTAATTATATCCGAGTTACTACGTTTCTCGATATTGCACTCCGATATTGAATCGGCAATATCTTTGTCAATGTGATATACAAGGCGGTCAGGCTTACGGCAACGGCGCGGGTACTCCCGGAGGTTATTCATAAACTCATCCCACAGAGTGGTTGCCTCCATTGGTTCCGCTGGGGTAAATGTCGCCGGTTGATCCGACAACGCATCCGTAGTTTGTTCCTGAACGACTGTCGGTGAAGGTGATGGTCTTGACGGATTATCGAAAGTCCTTAAACCGGAAAGTAGACCGTTGATTTCCGGAAATGGTTTATTGTCAGGCATGTCAGTTTGTTAGTGGTTCTATTGTTCCGAATATTGCTTTGTAGATAATATCAAAGGCAGGAGAGACTATTTCCAGTTGATTGTCAAGATCAGAAATAGTGCTGAAACGTTCCATGTCGGCTCTTACCGCTATTTTGGGGGTTACTATGCCGTAGTTGCTGAAAGCTTCGCGTGTCTGTTCCCAAAGTGCAAGCTCGTTCTTCTTACCCACACGCGGATCTTGCCGGTTTGGAATGAGGATAAGCTGCCCGGACATTCGGTTGCCCATCTCAGCCCTGATCCGCTCAAGCATTCCGATAAACTCAACTGTGGAGGGAACAGTGGTTCTGTCATAATGGAATGGGCAAACAATGAAATCGGAAGAGCACAGCAATATCACAAGACCCTGAAGATCAAGTGTGCCGGGAGAATCAATCAGCACTATTCCACGTGAATGTTTAAGATTCTCGATAAAAACAAGTAGCTGGTCTGTCTTGGTTATATCGAAAGACACTACATCATATGGAAGTTTGACATCTTGACCCTCGTAAACGAGAAGGTCATTCTTCCTCCTTTCCTTGATACTCTGTTGTGCGTCACAGTCCACTATCAGCACAGGGCACCCCTTCTTCACCAAATAATTGGCGAATACAGCACAGAGGGTCGTTTTCCCGACGCCTCCTTTCTGATTGGCAAAAGTGATGATGATGGTATCGTCCATGTGATGCGTTCGTTTTAATTTCATTACAAAATTAATTTCGACATCATCTGAAAATGGGCGATTTAGACACAATTTGTCAAATATATAATTACAAAATTACCAAATGGCGTATTATGCAAATGTATGAATTATCATTCGGCAAAAATGGCGAAGTGAGAAAGTTCCGAAGTTACCTTTTCAGAGAGTTTTCATCATCGATTTCATTATACTTTCCTTTATATCCAACCTCCCATTCACGGTTATCACCTCTGCCGACTCCGAGATCCCTAAATTTATTCAGGTGCCCCATGACAGGTTTGTTCTGTTTCTGCGGTTGCTGCTTTTTAGCCTGTTGTCTGGGTTTCTTTTGCCATTCAAGTCTGCTTACGTTGAATCCTTGCTCTGTAAGGTCAATGATGATGTTCCTTGAAAAATCAACGGCAAAATAATTGTCACCATCCTTAATCACTTTATACCCGGCAGCCCTGATAGCCGGTCGCACATATACAGTGTCAGGGTCATTGAAGATAGTCCTAATATCCCGGACGGCATCCTGCCATTGCTGTTGTTTCGGAGCGGAAACATCGACGAGATCCTTACGGCTGACTTTCCCTATTCTGCACAGATAATCAAGTTCCGCCTGCGTCTGTGGCTTGAAGCTTTCAACCCAGTTTATACGATTGTTCCTGTCAATAGTATCGGCCATATATTGTTTAAGGGGAGATGAGTGCCCGCTGAAATACACAATTCCTTTCTTTATATATGCGTGATATGGGCGGAGCTTTTTGTAAATCTCCGATTGGGTGATTTTAGGATTCTGATGCAGAAGGCTGTCGATAAAGTTTTCAATACGGCTGAACCGTTCCTCTGGTGTCGCAAAGTCAAGCAGATTATCTACGGCAAGGACTCTCGCTCCATGGAACACAGCCTTGGTACTGTGGTCCACCAAAATGTACCCATACGGCTTGTCCTTTTTTCCGAAGAATACAATATCAACCCCAAACTTTGCTTTCATCTCCTTTTTCAGTTCCTCTTTATTGGCGCAGGTGTCACGATACTTCATAAGGATTGAGCGAAGCTGCATGGCACGTGCCGTATCGGTCTTACCATACTTGTATAGATCATTAAAATCAGCATAGGGCATTGTCGTCAGAACCTTTCCCCCTCGTTTAATATATACGGTGTCATTCTTCTCGTAAGCCTGATACCCCATAGTGGACATTATTGCTTTGAACTGGGCAAAAGAATTGAACGTATATTGCTTCGCTGTCTCAAAGTCTCTTTCGGCTTTCTTCTTCGCGTCATTACCAAGAATCCGGTTTATTACCTCCTGAGAACGTCGCCGCTCGTTGTGGTCATTAATTTTCTTGCCGTTGGGTCCGACTCTGGAAGTTACAATGTGAAGGTGTGTGTTATCTGTATCATAGTGTGAATATACAAGCAATGGCTGACCCTCTTCCCCATATCCCATCTCTTTCAGATAGGCATGGGTAAACTCCAGTAATTCTTCTTCTGTCATTTCATGACCCTTACATGACACTGCAAGATGAAACTGGGCTTTCTGAATCTTTCTGTTGACTGAAGAGTATTCCTGAAGATAAGCGACGAGTTCTGCCGGAGTAGCATCTTCCAACACGCCTACACCTTTGAAATTTTTAATCTCTACCAGTCGTGCAACCCCTTTCGCCACTTTCCTTTCATTATACATTACAGCATGGAAATTTGCGCTTGTTGGTAAAATAGTCGCTATCATAATATGTAATTATGCAAATATGATAAAAGGATAATTAAGTAAATAGTGAATAGGTAAATGGAGTATTTACCCTTTTAGTAATTACTATGATTGTAAAATTTCGTAAGACCCTAATCAGATATTTTATAAAAACAGATATGTGTAATTTACCCAATATGTAAATGACGTAATATGTATTTACGATAACTTTGCGGCTTTTTTGGCGAGGTCAATAAGTTGCAGCCTTACGTCCCTTACAATCTTTTCTGTAGAGGCCACAGCAGGGAGAACAGTATTCATCATATAGTCTTTGGTGAGCAAATCAACTTTAGCGAGTTCATTGGCATGTTTCATAGCCTGATTTAGATTTCCGCCAGCCCAGGCAAGACCGTCCCGGAATTTTACACAAAGCTCGGTCAGATCCTTGATCATATCGAGTTTCTTCCTTGCGTCTATATCGGAATACTCTCTGACAGCCATGCGGATATATTGGCTGATACTCTGGCAAGAGGCTGATTTCTCACGTATGAACTGTGCTTCTTCCGGAGTCAGACGCAGTTCTATTCTTTCGGTTCTTCTTTTCATATTTGATAAATTTGTAAAAACATAAATGACCCAACGGGTCAATTTCGCCCCGGCGAAACGCAACGCAGTTGTCCCGACGCGAAGCGGTCGGCAAGTCGCCTTAAGCAGTCAAAACGGAGTTTTGTACGGCGTAAGGCACAACTTGCTACACAAATTCTGCAAGGCAGTACTTGTCACCCGGGAACATTGATGAACCGAAATTACTTGTTTAGCATAATACTACATTTACATTTGGACACAATTCTTTAATCTGTCAATATAGCTTATGCCAATTATGCAAATGTATCAATACTCAAATATACCAATATCCAAAGATGTGAATGCTCAATTCTATTAATAGCATATTTGACAATTTAGATAATAGGTAGTATCGAGATTGTAATATTAGTATAATACGTAATTACGTTAATCGACTATTTAGATATTAGGTATTTATCACAATAATATCTTTGAGTAATACCTCATTATATTCTTTTCGTTTTATTCAAATAGACTAATATGGTATTATCAATTTGGTGTAATTGAACAAACTAATAGAGTAGGAATATACTAATGGTACAACTATATAAATGTAAATTATCGTCTAATCATTATGCGTTAAAAGTATAATGACATAATATGTTATTTGCCAATTTTAACAACTTGAAAAATTAGCATTAAACCACTGACTTTTAGGGAGAAAAACTTGCGTATGTCAGAAATTTTTATTATCTTTACTTACTGATAGCCTGTGTGTTAGAGCCTGTCAGCTAATAGTAATCGTATTAATCTTGAAGGTATGTTTTATCTGTTGCTTCTTATATACATGCTCCCGGTAGCTTTAATAATCGGGTTAGTCTTATGCTTGGTCAAGGTTATCATCAGGCTCACGTTAAGAATGGTCGGTTGGATATTGCGTCTCTTGTGGAAGACATTGAAGTATCTCTTCAGGACTGTAAGGCTGGCGATGGGATAGTTAATTAAATAGACCGTGTTAGCGTATGCCGAAACGAAAGGGGAAAGGGAGTCTGTTCCCTAACGTTGACATTAGGGATCTCGGGTATGACGATGCCATTCATAAGGGTTGATGAAACGTATAATGAAACCGCTATCTTGTCAGGATAGTAAACGGGAATATATGCCGTAAGGTGGAAGCTAATGCAAACGCCATACTAAACGCCAAGCCAAACGCCAAAGTTACCGATAAGGTAAAAGGTTCTGCCAGATAGTCGTGAATGTTCAGACTTGAACCCATATATTCAGAGGGTAAAAAGACACGGAAGATGATGAAGCGCAATGGAAGTTTTACGGATAAAATTTAACACTCTTTAACTTTAAGGACTCCACAAAAGAGCTGTTCGTCGATTGAAAATCCTCTTTGCGGACCGATTTCAGAGGACAAAAATTCCGTAAAATTTGAATAGGAGGACAAAAGGAGGACAAAAATTCAAAGAGAAATCCCGCAACCATTGAAAATCAATGAGTTACGGGATTAATATGTGCCCAGAACAGGACTCGAACCTGCACGCCTCGCAGCACTCGCACCTGAAACGAGCGCGTCTACCATTCCGCCACCTGGGCTTTGTGAGTGCAAATTTAATGCTTTTTTCCGAACTACCCAAATTTTTTCCAATGTTTTTATTCAAATTTTCTATATATGAAAAAATTCTTCACAGTTTTGTGAATTTAAAGAATATTTTATATCTTTGCATAATAATTTAAAGTCATGATTGTTGAATTTGAAAAAGAATACCTTAGAGACCTTTATACAAAAGGGAATTGCAGCGATAAGAAACATCGATTTCGTCCTGATGTTATAAAACGCTACAAAAGGGGTATTGACTATCTAAAATGGACATCACGAAAAGAGGATCTTTTTAGAATCAATTCACTTAATTTTGAAGCCTTAAAAGGCGACAAACTTGGCTTGTTTTCTATAAGAGCAAATGACCAATATAGAATTGAATTTAGAATATCAGAAAATGCAGAAGATCAAATTCTGACAATCTGCAGCATAGTAGAACTTTCAAACCATTACAGTTAATATGAT
>CAMWQY010000104.1 GCA_947176355.1 uncultured Porphyromonadaceae bacterium | reverse complement strand
AAACAGTGAATGCAAAATTAACTAAATTTTTATTAAAATTAATATTGGTTTCACACAAAGCGGGAAATACCATTATTAAATTAACCTATAATTGTATATTTTAACACAATTTAACAACTTTAACGTAACGTACTCCTTAAATTTTATGAACTATTAATAATTGTGATTACATAGTACACTCATTATTGGCGGCTCAGGGTGATGATTGACTTGGTGGGGCGCATGCGGAGCATGCTTTATTACGTTATTGACTCGTGGAATTTATCGTTTAGCGTGGTCGTTTAGCGTTGGTCGTTTAGCGTTGGTAGTTTATCGTTGGTAGTTGGTGGAGACTTTCACTTGCTCGATGCGGGTGGTCGACATACGCGTCACTGTAAACTTGAGATCTCCTATCTCGAAGGAGTCTCCTTCTGCCGGGAGCGCCTCGGTATAATGCAATATATATCCGGCAATAGTGTTATAATCTTCCGATTCCTTCAGGTCCAAGCCAAGCCCTTCATTGACAGCAGCTATCTCAGCTCTGCCTGAAATCTCAAACTCACCATCTGTCAACTTCCTGAACATCTGCTTCTGACGGTCGTGCTCGTCTTCAATCTCACCGAATATTTCTTCTACGAGGTCTTCAAGAGTTGCGAGACCGGATGTGCCACCAAATTCATCGATCACGATGCAAAGCGACTTTTTCTCAGCTATCATCCTTCGCATCATCTTATTGGCAAGCATAGTCTCCGGAGTGAAAATCACCGGTTTTATATGTTGACGCCAATCTGAATCCAAGTTGAAAAGTTCCGAAATATGGATATAGCCTACTACATCGTCTATATCCTCTTTATATACCACGATCTTTGACAATCCCGTGCGCGAAAACAAAGAAAGGAGGTCATCTCTCGAGGTAGTGTCCTTTTCCACTGCCACTATCTCATTGCGTGGCCGCATGCACTCCCCTATGGTAGTGTCTTTGAAGTCGACGGCATTTCGGAAAATCTTAACTTCATTCTCCACTTCCCCCTGTGCCTGCTGCGTAGAATGGAGTTGCTCCTCCAAGTAATCATCAAGCTGATCCATCGTAATAAGACGCGCATCTACCTTGTTCTCCTTGATGCCGAAAAGACCCATCAACCCTTTAGTGATATATGATATGAACTTTGACACAGGATAGAGAATGATGTAGATTATATAAAGGGGCAATGCAAACATCCTCATCATAAAATTCGGATTGATGCGGAAGGTGGCTTTGGGGATAAATTCACCACACAGCAAAATGACGAGAGTAGAAAAAATTGTGTTTGCAACGAGGACCATTGCCTCCGAATCGCCAAACCATCTCTCAAGCACCGGATTGATTAGCACAGAAAGCGTGATGCCATACACTACAAGCACCACATTATTGCCGACCAAGAGCGACGATATGAACATATCCTCATTGTGGCTGAAGCCTTGGATGATCCGGTCGACGACTCCACCACGCGAACCATCGATCTGCATCCTGACCTTATTTGACTGCACGTAGGCTATCTCCATTCCCGAAAAAAAGGCGGAGAAAACCACTGCTAATATCGTGATTACCAATGCAACTGTAAACGACATAATTAGTTTTATCTTTAATGCATAATGCTTAATTCATAATTCATAATTTATAATTCGTAATTGGCTATCTTCTCATGTCTTCATTTACCGGGAATATACCGGTAGGACGCCGTATGGAATATTTCGTCAATTGGTCGTTGCTCTCAAATCCATGACCCTCCAGCATACGGTCCGGTGTCTCAATGTGTATGAAAGAGTCGCTATAAAGCTTGTTGCGGCGTTGATCCCAAAACAACTGCTGGGTCATAAACAACTCCCCGGGCTCCTTATGCAATTCTACATTGCCATCAAGTTTCCAGAGATTGAGCATACGGAAAAACTTGGCGGAGTCTGCCGCGACTGACGCTATGACATTAAATTGCCTGTCATATTTCTGAAGATAGATTCCTTTTGGGAAATTCCAATAAGGGGTATCCACCTCATCATACACATTCCAAAGCGGCGAGACTATTTTATATTGGGTGATTCCTGAATCTGAGATGAGGGTAGACACATTGACAGTAGACATTGTAGGCATTTTGGAAGGATCTATCCGGGAAGCCACTCCGAGTTTCCCATCCTCCTTACACCCTGACAACGCCACAGTAATCGCCATGCCCAATGCCACGGCAATCCCCGACAATCGCCCGATTCTAAATTCCAAATTATTCAAAATTCTAAATTATTCTCAATTCTCAATTAATAATTCCTCAACTTTCGCAAGCTCTAAAAATCTCACGCAAAGGAGCAGAGGAGCAAAGGTTTTATCAACTATAAACGATTAACGATCAATTATAGCTTTGCGACTCGGTTTTGGCAAGCACGCAATGATGGCGGCCTGCTACGCATCGCCCGGAGTGCGCAGAGAACAAGCGCAGTTCCTGCGCTAAGGGATTGCACTTCAACATACAAGAACAAGCGAAACTTGAATTAATTATTAATTGATCTTTCTCTTAAAGAACCATACCTCATTAAAGTTGACGCCAACCATTATATTGAAGTAGTTTTCTGTAAGCAAATTTTTCGGAGAAGTCTGACGGTGACGCCATTCCAAGCCAAAGTTTATCATAGTCTTTCCTCCCGGGGCTGTGAATCCGGTGCCGAGTGAAATACCATACTCCTTCATGGTATTTCCGTCGATCTTCAGATAGTCGTCGGTGTAGAATGCACCTAAACGCCAAGGCATTCTTTCGAAGTAGCTGCCACGGACATTATGCGTATACTCGCCGCCAACGGAAAATCTCTTACGGTCGTTGAACTTCATTCCTTCAAACACTACCTGACCTGCATCATCTATCAGGGATGAGAAAGGGGCATCACTCCATTGTTGCAGAGAGAAGTCCGCTTCCACTATAATCTTATGGACTTTCTCGTGAGTGTAAGACAATCCGACGCCAAAAGTCTGTGGGGAATAATACTTACCATTCATTTTGCCCGAAGCCACAGTATCGGGACGAGAATCAGAAGTCAGATCCTGGATTGTAAGCCAAGTGTTGCCATGGAAACTCTTCTTCGGAGAATATGTGGCTCCAACAGTGAATGAATTATATCTATTGATAGGTTGCTTATATTGCAGACCAGCCACAATGTTCCAGTCTCTGACTTGCATGATATGCTCAAAAAGCGACTGAGTGCTCGATTCCGGAGTGGAATAGACATCATTCTGTATAGTGCCGAAATTGTATGAAACATTCACACCTACAGAAAAACCTTTAATCTTTCCTGAGACACCGGCGTATGCCTCCGTGATGCCGCCATTACCCTGATTCTGACGGGCGCCAAACTTTATATCATCGCCAAATGAATAGCCTACCTGAGTCCAAGGCACCATACCTATTGACATACCCATGAACTTAGACAATGGGAATTCCATGGTGACATAGTCCAAGCCTCCACCAAAGCCATGGTCTTTTCCGGAATTGTCTTTACTCCAGCGCATATTCATATTAGCCCCCATATCCCATAGGAAAGTCAAGGAGTCGATTGAAGCGTAAGACGCGGGATTCATGACATTGATCTGACGCCCCGACTGCATAGCTATTCCGACACCTCCCATCTGACGCTGCATAGATGTAGAGCGATCGCCCAATATGCCATATCCATACATAGAATATGGAGTGTTACTATCGGCTGTCGCCTCTCCTATAAATGACATCAACGCTACTGCCGCGCCTAAAATTTTGATCTTAGATTTCATTGTAATTATAGATATAAAGCAGCCCTCGCCCCATCAAGTCAGGGACATGGTCGGCTGGAATGCGTGAATTTATGCAGCTTGCTATCACTCCGGCATCGCCACCGGTCAGAGCCACCCTGCTGCATCCAAATTTATTTTTATATTGTCTGAAAGTCTCTACAATCTCATCAGCAAGTCCCATCACCACCCCGGAGCGGATCGATGAGTCTGTGCTATCCCCCAAGACGGGGATTTCCCCCTCAGCGTTAAGCAGTGGAAGAGCCGATGTATGCGAATGGAGCGACTCAAACCTAAGTCGCATGCCCGGGGATATCCGTCCTCCTCTAAACGTGGAATCGCTGTCAACAACGTCAAGAGTCACAGCTGTCCCGGCATCCACCACCATCACACTCTCCCCCTTATAGATCGATGCTACTCCGGCAGCAAGTGCCACACGGTCGAGGCCAAGAGTAGCAGGAGTGGCATAATCAATCTTGACCGGCAACTTGGTGCTTCGAGAAAGCAACAATAGCCTTCCTTCTAATGCCAAGCGAAGTGACTCCACCATGCGGGAATCGATCTTACCTACCGAGCAGAATGCCCCGCAATCCGGATTCCAACGCTCCACGACCGAAAACAGGTCTTCAATAGCTTCTGCAGAAAAACGGCACGACTCTACCGGCTCACTCCCTTCAAAGAGCGTGAGCTTAAGCAACGTGTTGCCTTGATCAACTGCCAGAAACTTTCTATGCCCCATCCTCAATACTTAATACTTAATGTTTATTATTCAATACTTACTACTCAATACTCAATTTCCCCTCTCCTTCTTCATCTGAAAGGCAATCATCCAGCTTGCAATGATCTGTATGACAGCCCCTGCCATTGTAAACGCCACTGTCTGGCGCATCACTGCCAATGGTCCGGAGAAAAGACCTGAGTAATATTGCAGTTTGTAAAACCAGAAAGCACCCCCTATAATAAAGCACATCCCAGCCCAAAACTCAAGTCGGCGAAGCCTTCTTAACCGAAGGGAATCATCCGGCGCGTTTACGTTTATCACTCGTGCTACAGTATATAGCAAAGCGCCTCCGGCATATACCCATCTTCCCCAAGAAATCGGATTTCCCAACAAGCTGCCGATAAATGGGGTCATCATTGCAAGAAGGACGAGCAGCAAGCCTACCGACGCTGCAACTTCTACATATTTTCGTTTCGTCTCAAGACTGACTTTACCGTCTGATACTCGAGCTGTTTCGTTTTTCCTTTTCATCTATTGGTCATTTTGATGGGGGCACAAGCAGAAATACGTCTTCCGTAGGACGCTTCATGTGGTATTGCTCACGAGCTATAAACTCGAGAGCCTCATCTCCATGCTCTATCGCAAGCCGACGGCTCCGATAATACGCGGCAGAATCCTTATTTTCCTTTATTTCCTTCTTGAGCCGCAATATCTCCTTCTCATATATCATGCTTTGGGTGAAAGAGGCATCCTCATTGAGCAATAGCAACCCAATGAAAAAAACTCCCAAGATAAGCAATGGGATATTTGCACATCTCTTAAACCAATATGCGGTCTTTCTTGAAAAACTACTCACTTGATTCCCTTTTTAATGGAAAGCTGACACAAAACCAGCATAAAAAACGATTACATCGCCGTATGCGGACATACGACGATGCAAAATTTATCAAATAAATGCGAAAAAACTACCTTCACCTCTAAAAAAATGTGAATTTACACATTTTATCTATGAATCAGCATGACTCAATCATTTAGTTGGAGGTTTCCAACTGGACTCGGCGGGGCGCATGCGGAGCATGCTTTATTACGTTGGTTTGACGCGCGAGGACGCACTCGGAGAGTGCTAACTACTCTGGGACTCGGCGGGGCGCATGCGGAGCATGCTTTATTACGTTGTCTGACTTCGGGAGAAAGTATAATTTTATTAGGGCTGAAGCTCAGAGATCAGACATCGAGGGAGAAGGCTTGGCGGATAGCGGGGACGGAATCGAGTTTTTCCCAGGAGAAGAGTTCCACTTCGCGCTCTATCGGCTCTGCTTCATAGCCTGATTTGAAAGTCTTCTTAACTTTTTGGGGCTTCCTGCCCATGTGGCCGTATGCAGCAGTCTCAAGATAGATGGGCTCACGGAGACCGAAGCGCTTTTCTATAGCGAGGGGGCGCATATCGAAGAGTCCTTTGACAACGTCGGCAATCTGAGCGTCGGTCATATTGACATTGGAGCGCCCGAATGTGTTGATGCAGAAGCTGACCGGACTTGCTTCCCCAATGGCGTATGCCACCTGAACGAGAACTTCGTCAGCCACACCGGCAGCAACAAGATTCTTCGCAATATGACGGCATGCGTATGCAGCTGAACGGTCTACCTTTGACGGGTCTTTACCTGAGAATGCACCACCACCGTGGGCACCACGTCCGCCGTAGGTGTCAACAATAATTTTTCTTCCTGTGAGTCCGGCATCGGCATGAGGACCTCCGAGTACGAATTTGCCGGTCGGATTTACGTGCAGAATATACCGATCGTCGAAGAGCGCACGAGTCTTTTCGGGGAGTTTTGCAAGCACACGCGGGATAAGAACGTTGCGGACATCGCGGCGTATCACCTCAAGCATCTTGTTTTCGGCCACCTTGCGAGCCTCATCGGTGTCTTCGAGTGGCTCGATAAACTCGTCGTGCTGCGTGGATATTACGATAGTATTAACATGGAGAGGGGTGCCATCATCTGCATATTCCACAGTCACCTGGCTTTTGGAGTCGGGACGTAGATAAGTGACGAGTTTCCCTTTGCGATAATATGTCATGTCTTTGCCTTCACGACGGATGTCGGCAAGTTCCTTTACGAACATGTGAGCCAAATCAAGGGTAAGGGGCATGAAATTTTCGGTTTCATTTACAGCGTAACCGAACATCATGCCTTGGTCGCCGGCTCCTTGCGCCTCTGCCACTTCACGGTTGACACCACGCGCGATGTCAGGGCTTTGCTCATGGATTGCAGAGAGAATGCCACAGCTGTCGCAGTCGAAGCGATAAGCACCACGGTTATATCCGATACGGTCTATGACGTTGCGTACTACGGAGTGAAGGTCAATGTAAGCTTCGGAAGAAACTTCACCTGCTATCACGACTTGTCCGGTAGTGACGAGGGTTTCTATGCCTGTATGGCTTTTCGGGTCTCTGACGAGAAACTCGTCGAGAAGTGCGTCGGAAATCTGGTCAGCCACCTTGTCGGGATGGCCTTCAGATACAGATTCAGATGTAAATAAATAGCTCATAGTTTTATCTAATTCATAATTTATAATTCATAATGCATAATCAAAACCACAAGCGTCGCTTCGAGGCTATAGAGTTCTGATGATTGAAAATAAAAAAGGCATTTGGGCTTGCGCTCAAAATGCCTCGACAGCTCATTCCGCCTTTTTGGGGCGGAAATAATAAAGCAGTTTTAGCATTTTTTTCAGTGGTTGCAAGCAGCCAAATTTTTCCACTATTCACACTCCTTTCGGATTGCGGATGCAAAGGTAATAAAAATATTTGAATAAACTACTATTCCTAATGTAGAATTTTGAATTGAGAATTGAGAATTGAGAATTGAGAATTATGAATTATGAGTTATGAGTTATGAATTATGAATTATGAATTTCTACTTATATAAGTTGGATGAAATTGAATTGGAAGTCGTCAAAGGCAATGAGGTTGATGCAGAGCAGGACAATGATGAGGAGTATGTATTGCTCCATAGTGACAGAACGTATCATACGCGACACCTTTGTCGGATCGCCGTTCATGTGCGCAAACACCCACACTGATGACACCATCAATATTAATGCGACTCCAATTCCTACCCAATGAGACACGTACTCTACGGCTGTAGGGCGGATGATAAGGATTGCCGACACTATAAGGGTGTTGCCAAGATAGATGAATCTCGTAAAACCGCCACCCTTAGATGTGACTAATGTGTCTACACCATTAGTAAGATCTTCTTTATAGCGCAGATATTGAACAGCGATGTGGGCGTTGGCTGCCATCAGACCGTTGATGATGGAATACACTATGACAGGAAGCCATTCCGAACTTTCAGGCATCTGTACGATTGCCGTGCCGCTGACCGCCACAGGTCCGAAAAGGATGAATGTGACTACAATCGACCATTTGGTGCGAACAATAGGATACGGACCTCCTAAATAGAAGTATAATATGAGAACGATGACTGCTAAATATGCGGCACCTATCCAGCCAACAAATGAGAAGAGAGCCAATCCGGTCGTGACCGCCAATATGGAGATTGCGTCTGCAACAATCTTCATAAGAGCTACACGCGAAGAATTGTTGGAGCGGGAGTCTCTGTCGCCCATGCCGGAGATGTTTGCACCGGCATTATAACGATAGTCTAAGAATCCGTGGTAGAGATTGCCTGAAATCTGAAGAAACATCACGAAGAGAAGTGTCATCAGAGCCGGAAAGAAAGTGATGCCTCCTCGGATGACAGATGCTGTGAGACCTGCCATGACAGCACCGACTCCTAATATGAGTGATGCCGGGTGGGCGTTTAGTAGTAGTGTGCGAGTTTTGGGATCCACCTTATTAACTATTAACGATTAACGATTAACGATTAAGATGCGTATCGCGTAACGCGTAACGCGATACGCACTACGCATTAGATTCCGAGGTAAAGGATGGCGAGGAGGGAGCCAACACCTATGA
>CAMWQY010000103.1 GCA_947176355.1 uncultured Porphyromonadaceae bacterium | reverse complement strand
AGCAGAATGAGGAAAATATGAACTACTACCAGTATGTTCCGACCACTTTCCGCAACATGGCTTACTTCGGTACCGCTACATTTATGTACGACAACCGATATATCATCAACGGTACTCTCCGTTATGAGGGTTCTAATAAACTTGGTCGCTCTTCTCAGTCTCGTTGGCTTCCTACTTGGAATATTTCCGGTGCCTGGAATGCTGATGCAGAGTCTTGGTTCGTAAATCCTGTGCTCGCTACTGCCAAGCTGCGTGTCTCTTACTCGCTGACTGCCGATTCCGGCCTTGCTGCCGTATCGAATGCTTCTGCTGTCTACTATCCTTCCCGTCCTTGGAAGCAGGATACTTTCGCCTACGAGCAGGCTCTCATCCTGAGCCAGCTTGCTAATGGTGAGCTTACTTACGAAAAGAAGCATGAGCTTGATATCGGTGTCGACCTCGGTTTCCTTGGCAACCGTATCAACTTCGTAGCTGACTGGTATAAGCGAAACAACTTCGACCTTATCGGCCGTATATATACTCAGGGTGTCGGTGGTGAGATCATGAAGTATGCCAACGTGGCTTCAATGGCTTCTCATGGTGTTGAGTTCACTATCTCTACTCACAATATCATGACCCAGGACTTCAACTGGTCGACCGACCTCACTTTCTCTTACGCTAAGAATAAGATCACCGACCTTACTTCAAGATCTCGTGTGATCGACCTCGTGCAAGGCACCGGTTTCCCTCTCCAGGGCTATCCCGTGCGCGCTATCTTCTCTATCCCGTTCGTGGGGCTGACTGAAGATGGTATCCCGCAGTTCATCAATGAGAATGGAGAGGTGACTACTTCCGACCTTAACATGCAGGAATGGGAAAAACTCGACCACCTTGTATACGAAGGTCCCGTTGATCCTCCTTTCACCGGTGGTTTCGGCAATACCTTCAACTACAAGAATTGGAGCCTTAACGTCTTCATGACATACGCTTTCGGTAATAAGCTTCGTCTTGATCCTGTATTCGCAGCCGCTTACTCCGACCTTACCGCAATGCCTAAGGACTTTATGAATCGTTGGGTGGCTTCAGGCGATGAAAAATTCACTGATGTCCCGGCTATCGCTTCTCTTCGTCAGTTTAATAACGACAACTATCTCTCAGTGGCTTATAATGCCTATAACTATTCTACTGCGCGAATTGCAAACGGCGACTTCATCCGCATGAAGGAAATCTCTCTCCAGTATGATTTCCCTGAGTCTTGGAATAAAGCACTCCGCATCAATTCAGCTTCTCTGAAATTTGCGGCTACCAATCCTTTCCTGATCTATGCTGATAAGAAACTCAATGGTCAGGATCCTGAGTTCTTCAATACCGGTGGTGTGGCTTCTCCCAACCCGAAGCAGTTCACATTCACCGTCCGCGTAGGCTTCTAAAGCAGTATTCGAAAAACGCATAACGCATAACGCATAACGCATAACGAAAATGAAAAAACTAATATATACTCTGGCTCTGGGCGCTGCTCTTGGTCTCTCTTCTTGTGGAAGTGATTTCCTGGGTACCCCGACCGATTCTCGCGTGGAACTCGACTCCACTGAGAAACTCCGTATGCTTCTCGTCTCTTCTTATCCGCAGAACAACTACGGGTGGCCTTGCGAACTGATGTCTGACAATATGGAAGACAATAATGCTCCTGATGAGGATGGACTTCGCTATAATCTTGCTCCCTACGATCGCGGCGACGACGAGATGTTCCGCTGGGAAGTTTGTGTCAGCAATACCTCAAGCGACTCTCCCTCTACAATCTGGGAAAGCAATTATAATGCTATCGCCGGTGCTAATGCTGTCCTCGAGGTGCTGGAGAAGTGGGAAAAGGAAGGTCCTCTCGATGCTAAGCAGCGTGCTGTAAAAGGGGAGGCTCTGATGATTCGCAGCTATTGCCATTTCATGCTCGCTCAAGTGTTCTGCCATCCATATCGTGGAGAAGCCACTAATGAGACTCTTCTTGGCGTCCCATATATCAAGAAGCCGGAGACCACCGTTAAGCCTAACTATACTCGTGGCACTCTTAAGGAAACTTACGATAACATTCGTGCTGATCTTGAGGCAGCTCTCCCGCTGATTGATAATAGCATCTACGAGATTCCTAAATACCATTTCAATAAGACTGCTGCCGATGCCTACGCAGCTCGCTTCTACTTGTTTACTCGTGAATACGATAAGTGTCTCGAGCATTGCAATAAGGCTTTCGGTGGTGCTGAAGTGGATCCGGCAGCTTTTATGACCACATATTATCAGAATACAGAAAAATTTTACTATTTGTCTGATCATGGTAAGTTCGCTCAGGGTTCGGATAAAGCTCGCAATTTCTTGCTGATCCCGACTTACTCTGTTGCACTGCGCCACTTTGGTGGTGGTAATAGATATGGTGTCATTCGCGATGCCCTTAATGCTACGCTCTACTCTTCTTCTCCTTCTTGGAGTAGCTATAAATTCACGTTGACGTCTGGTAAGAGCACAACCTTTACGATGAATCCCTGTTTCGCTGGTTGTCTGTTTCTAAATGGCAAATCTGAATATGGTCTGTTCTTAGGAGGCAACATCTCCGAGCAGTTTGAATATACTGATAAAATTGCCGGTATCGGCTATTGCCATGTGACTCGTTCTGAGTTCACAGCCGAAGAGGTGCTTCTCACTCGCGCAGAAGCTAAGCTATTCCTTGGTGATATCAATGGTGCAGTGGCTGACCTGTCAATCTGGGAAAAAGCACGCCGATGCACTGATAAATGGGGCGATGAATATGAAGATTTGACAGTTGAAAATATACGCAGGTTCTATGTCGAAAGAGATCCGGGATATGGAATAGTCAAGACCATCAATATCGATCAGATTTGTCCGTCACAATGGTCTGTCGGTGGAAATGATGCTAATGGAGTTTTGCAGTGCATCCAACATTTCCGTCGTATAGAAACGATCCATACCGGTATGCGCTGGTTTGATATCAAGCGCTTCGGACTTGAATTCGACAGGAAAATTGGTAAGGATGGCAAAGATCATCTTGGCATCTTGGATGAGCGCAAGGCTATCCAGATTCCGCCTGAGATTATTGCTGCCGGTATGCAGCAGAATCCTCGTCTTTCAGACAAGGACATTAAGTCTCAGTCTTCCGGCTCATACGTACGTGTCAACTAAAATCGCATAACGTACAAAGTTCGCATAACGCATAACGCACAACGCATAACGCACAACGCATAACGTATAACTATGAATCTCAAAAAATATATATCCGTCGCTTTCGCAGTCTCTCTCTTGGCTTCTTGCTCTGAAGAGAAACTTGGACCGACTATTTTCCCGGAAGTCAGCACTGAGCCGGATCCGAATTCTTACACTTACAAGTTCGATAAGTGGCTCAATAATAATTTCCGTGATATCTATAATGTAGATTTTAAGTATCTCATGGAAGACGTCGAGGCTGATATGAATTATAACCTCGTGCCTGCCACTTACGATAATGCCCGCGACCTCGCTCTTCTTACCAAGTATCTTTGGTATGATTCCTACAAGGAACTCGCTGGAGAGGACTTCATCAAGAGTTATGGGCCTCGCATCCTTCACCTTGTAGGCTCCCCTGCTTATAATCCGCAGACCGGTACTGAGACACTCGGTCTTGCTGAAGGCGGCTTGAAGGTGACTCTTTTCAAGGTCAACGAAATGGATCTTGATGACATAAATATGCTCAATGAGTACTATTTCCGCACGATGCACCATGAGTTTGGTCACATCCTTCATCAGACTAAGTCTTATCCTACAGATTTCAACCTCCTTTCCAACGGTCGTTACGACGACGGCTCTTGGCAGTCTAAGCAACCCGGGCTTGTGGCTTCACAGGGTTTCATCACCCCGTATGCTTCTTCTCAGGCTCGTGAAGATTTTGCAGAGACTATTGCAAACTATCTCACTCGTACTCCTGAACAGATGGAGCTTATTCTGTGGATGGCTCAGAAAGGTTGGACCACTGAATCTGAAAATGAGGAAGAAAATACTGAAGAGGCTGACTACTACTGCTACTATTATCATGAGGATCCCAACGATACAGAGTCTAAAAAGATATATTTCTTCAAGTCTCTTGAACAGATGGGCAATAACTATCAAGTAGGTTTGGTCGGCGACAATGGGGAATATCTCACTACTGTAGCAGATGTGGAAGCTTATCTAAATAAGATCCAAGAGACCAAGAAGATTTATCCCGTGCTTGATAAAGATAATGTTAATGGCTATGATGTCATCTTGCAGAAACAGTCGATTGCCCGCAACTGGTTTACCGACCAATGGAAGATATCTTTCGACGACCTCCGCGACATTGTGCAGCGCCGTCAGTCAGACTTTGATATCAACGCACTCCGTCAAGAAGTCAACTCTATCCAATAACATGGAAAGCAGGCTTTCCAGCCTGCCCCCAAAAGTCAAGTCAGGTCGGAGACCTGACAATAATCCTAAAACCCCAGGCTTCAGCCTGGGGAGCAAAAAAGAATACAACAGTAGCCTCGGAGAGGCGCTTAATGATAAAGAAAATGAAAGTAAAAAAATCAACATACCTCGCAGCCCTCGCCGCCCTAACCCTCACTGCCTGCTCGAACGATAACAATGAAATCTTCGACCAGTCGGCTGCTGAGCGTCTTGAACAATATAAGAAAGAATATGCCGAAGTCCTTACTTCCGACGGTGGACTCTGGTCTATGGAATATTTCTCAAATCCCGATGAGCCCGGTTATGTCTTCGTAATGAAATTCAATAAAAATGGGTCCGTAGAGATTTCTGCCAACCATAAATGGATTGGTGGTACTTTCAAGCAGGAGACTTCTCTATGGAAGATGATTGCTGACAATGGTCCGGTGCTATCTTTCAATTCGTATAACAATCTTTTCCATGTATTCTCCGACCCTGACAATATCGATCCAAGTTTCCCGGATGCTCCGAAAAATGATTATGGCGATGATATCATAGAGACTGGCTACGGACATGAAGGCGACTACGAATTTCAGGTGATGGAAGTTTCTGATGATGCTAAGACTGTGCGTCTCCTTGGAAAAAAACGTATGTACAACATTTATCTCCATCGCCTCGATGAAGCTACTGATGTAGAGAATTTCTTAACACGCACTGCGATGGCTTCAGATATTACATCTCCGTATTTTGATTATCTTAATGTAGTGGATGTAGATGGCGAGTCATTTATCATGCGTGGCATGGATAAAGGAATCATTTCTATGTTCCCAAAGCTCGGGGATGAAGTGAGCCAGACTAAGACGTCCAACTGTATTTTTACAGTCGACGGATTACGCTTCATGAATGATTTCAGTGTGCCGAGAGCTGATGTTGACGCTGAGCCTATAGTTCTGAAATCTTTCAAATTTCAAGAGGATGGTTCTCTCCTTTCTCCGGAAGGTGTGAAGATAGTTGGTCCTTATGCCGGTGATGTCTTCTTCAATAGAACATTAGACTATTATTGGACTCTTGATCCTGATGCATCAAAAGGAAAAATAGCTGACGCTATCATGAATCTTGAGCAGGGTATTAAGGCTGCCTATCCTTCCAGAGGTCTTGATGAGATATACTTTGCCAATGAAGTATACAATGGCTCTCTTACTCCATGTATCGGTATTAAAATTTCAGGTGCTAAGGCTGCTGTTTTTTACATGGACTATGTCTCCGAATCTGAAGATGGCATGAAGTTTAATATTGCCGGTGCGAATTCTCAAGCAAATACTTTTGCTAAAAAGACCACAGCACTTAATGATTTTGCTGAAGAGTTGGCTAAATATTCATATATCCTTTCTTCTGACAATATTATGGCTCCTGAATCATTGAATTTCAATGTTAAGGATGATACTGCTAATTCATTTAAGGTGAGGATTAAATAATCCTTACCTTTCTTCTGCTTTAAATAAATATCAAGTTTCACTTAAAACATACAAGTATGAGAAAATTCGCTCTGATTGTTTCTGCTCTGGCGGTGGCTGTTTCATCTTTTGCCACTACTCCCCAATTTTCGGAGGTAAAGAAGCAGAATAAAAAGTTAGTAGTTGAAAAGCAAAAGGCTGTACCGGCAGGTAGCTATGGAAAAGTTGCCGCTAAGAAGGCTCATGTTGATTCACGTCAATTGATCAGCCCATTGTCTACGAGAGCTGATGAGAATATGTTGGTAGGATATGAGGCTCCTGAAGGATTCTTGGGGTTAGGACTCTCTGAAGGTTTCGTAGGATACGGAAGTAAACCCTCAGGTGTAAGAAAGGGCCCTGCATTCACTCCTCTTAAATGGACAAATATCTCTGAGAATGCAACTGAATTTGAATGGAATTTCCCATATCTGGCTGAGGAGGATGGTTCCGTAGTAGAAAAGTTAGAGAATTATGCTACAAGAGACGTAGTTCGTTCTGAAGATTTTACGGAGGTAGCGGCTCCTATTCTTTATGGTGTGGATGCAGCTGGAAATGTAGCTGTATATCAAATGGGTAACTCTGTCGATGAGAATGGAGAACTTGGTAAGCCTTCTCTGTGGTTCAATTATGGCGGTGATTGTTCGCAATTTTTAGGTTATGATGAGCAAGGTATGCCGATGTTGGAAGATTTTGGCTTGACTTCCTACATTTATAGCATTAATGGTGGAGGATATACTATTTTCCCTTGCATGTCCTACGATGCTACTGATGATCGTAATTATGACGCTACTACCGGCCTTAATCCTGTATTTACAACTCCTTCTCCCCAAGGATTTGGCTTTGAAAGTGTAAAATTGTTGGGTTATACCAACGTATTCCCTGTCCCTGCTGCCTCTTATTTTATTACTAAAATGTGGAGTTGGGTTAATGTTCAGGCAAATAAACCCACTGTTGTAGAAATGAATCTTTATAAGATTGATGAAGAAGGGTATCTTACCGACGAAATCATTGCCCAAGGCGTTGCTAATGTAAATGCGTCTACAAGGCCTCAAGAGATAATGATGTCATTTGATTTGTTTGCTTTGGATGAGGATGGTCTGGAGACTGATGATCCGGTGGTGATTGATGGTGCTTTCATGGCTGAAATGACATTCAATGTAGAGGATTTCGATATTTTCTCATGTGCCATAGGTGCTGGTGCAACTTGGCCGGTAGAATTAGAGGATTCTCCTTATCCGATTCATGCCATGATGATGCTTGAAGCTGATGGACAAGTGCGTCTTACTCGTAGTCCTTATGATTATTTCACAAGCAACGAACGTACAGAGCTGGCGACTGCTACAGACTTCATGTGGATGGTAGATGCTGTGTTCCCATTCACATTCGAGGTAAACGACAATACTGTGGCTGAAGCTCCGGCTGAAGGTGGCGTCGTTAATTTTGAAATCGGTAGTCTTGTTGGTCTCCAATATTATGATGCTGTTGTTTCAGAAGGTGGAGATTGGATTAATATCGAAGAGGCTACATTCTTAAATACTGAGAATGGTTCAGCTATCCTGAATATACCGGTGGATGCTCTTCCTGCCGGTGTTGAGGGCCGCTCTGCTACTGTCACTTTAGAGTTCTATGCTACTTCTCTTGAATTGACAATCAATCAAGGCAAAGTTGCAGCAGTCAGCGTAGTTGCAGCCGACAAGAACGCTGAATACTACGACCTCCAGGGCCGTCGAGTAGCTAACCCGGAAAAGGGCATCTACATCAAGAAGACAGCCAACAAAGCCGAAAAAGTACTCTTCTAATATGGAAAGCAGGCCTTCCGGCCTGCGGTAAAATACAAGGGCGCACCACCAAGGTGCGCCCTTTTTTTAATCTCATCCCAACTAACCTCCCAACCTCACAACTTCACAACCTCACAACTTCACAACTGTTAATTAATAATATTGCAACCCCTCTGTAACATCATTGTAACAAAAATTTTATTACTTTGCATCGCAGTTTCCCCCATAGTGGCATATAAGTCCTGAGGAGCATCGTTTGTCTGCAATATGCTGACAAAAGCGCGAAGCTGTTTCCGCTGCAAGCTCTGCTTGCTATAAATTATAAATTCTCAATTCTCAATTCAAAATTCCTTATGGAATACTGGTTTATCATCATCTTAGCCTTGGTCGCTGTCGTCGCTATCGGACTTCTCCTTTATTTCGAAGTGATGGGAGACGATGCTGTAATATTAAGAAAAAAATACAGACGTGGTAAATACATCAACGACGAAAACGCCGTTATCTACCGATCCATCAAAGACACTAAAGATCCAAAACAAGCATATATCATCTTTGTAGAATATATTTTCAGTAATCAAAAACTGTTTCTGGAATATGTTAAGACTACACTTTCGAATATAAGCAATTCCTACAACAAAGGAGATCTCGAGGGCCTTCACAAATGCATAGAAGACACCAAAGAGATGAAAATTGAGCTAAAAGATCAAAGAATATCCCAGTATGAATGTGTCAACTCCATCGACCGATATATCTACATTGAATTTGCAGCATGGATA
>CAMWQY010000102.1 GCA_947176355.1 uncultured Porphyromonadaceae bacterium | reverse complement strand
GGTGGTTGGAGCTGGTGTCCTGAAATGCAACCATCCCCATATATCACCCGCGATGTTCTAAGCAAGTTTGCGATGATCATGAAGGCTGGCGCAATGAAACATCTCGACGGAGCTGAAGGAATGGTGAAATCTGCTATCCGATATGTGGATTCAGAGACAGTGAAAGATTATAAGAAATATCACAAGAAAGGGGAATCGCTAAGCTATCTTCTTGATTGGCTATATGTGCGCAGTTCTTTCCCATCCAACTTACTCCCGAAAGACGCTACAGGCTCAGAAATGAAGTCTATTGCAACCAAGGCATACAAGGATTTAGCAAAAGAATGGAAAGATCTCGAAATCGGCTCAAAGGCAAAAGCTGCCACTTTATTATGGCGTGCCGGCGACAATAAGACCGCAAACGAAATCCTTGAGTCACTCCGTCAATTTGCGAGTGAGTCACCTGAAAAAGGTATGTGGTTTGATAATCTCAATTCAGGCTGGGGCGGTTTGAATACTATTCAAACCACTACCCTCGTGCTCGAAGCTTTTGCTGAAATCCAGCCCTCCAACAAGATTGTTGACTCACTGCGTCAATGGCTTGTACTCAGCCGTCAGTATCAAGACTGGGGCAAACGCACATATACCGTTGAGACTGTAAATGCTATCCTTACATCCGGTACGGATTGGACAGCCGTTGGAAATGATGCGCCACAATTCTATATAAAAGGTAAAAAACTTTCTATTCCTGAGACTGCTAAACTAACCGGCTCATTCACTATGACGCTCGATGCCAAGGAAGCCTCTAAGAAAACTCTTTCTATTTCAAGAAAAGGGAATTCCCCTGCATGGGGAGGTGTGATATGCCAGTATGAATCCCCAATTCTTGAAGTTGTGGCAGCCGAAGTTCCTGAACTCTCTATCCGAAAGAGCATTGTGGCTCTCGTAGAAGGCAACGACGGAGAATTGACACCAAAAGAAGGAATCACTCTTGAGAAGGGAATGAAAGTCAGAGTGACACTCTTCATAACAGCGGGACGCGATATGGACTATGTGGCAGTTACTGACGAACGCAGTGCATGCCTCGAACCAACGGTCCAACTCTCCGGCTACACTTCATCCGACGGAGTAGGCTTCTACAGGGAAGTCCGCGACACTCAGACCAATCTTTTCTTCGGTTGGCTCCCTAAAGGACAGCATGTGATAAGCTACGATTGCACCGTCAGCCAAGAGGGCACATTCAGCTGCGGCATAGCCACCGCCCAATCCCAATACTCACCCTCTACAGTAGCCCACTCATCCGGTTCCCTCCTCCAAGTAAAATAAAATTGAATCATACCAATAAACTTATAGGGACGCACGGCTCGTGCGTCCTTTTCCTTTTATATATTACACCGGGATAAATTTGTCAGGCTGTTTAGGACGCACGTGCCTTGCGTCCCTACAAGGTTATTTGTAATCAATTTCAAAATTCAAAAAAATGCTAAAAAAAATATTGCATTTTTAAGAATTTTTAAGTACCTTTGCACTTGCATTGTGGACACTCTTTGCCCATAAGTACCTTAACATCTGAATAAATAATTAAAACATAAACTAATATATGAATTTACTGTTGGAAATCAGCAACGGAGATTTGGCGATTACCGCCGCCCTCACCGGCATGGCTCTGGTGTTTGCGGCTTATTGGATCGCTCGACTGATAGGACCTAAATCCTATTCAGTAAAAAAAGGAGAGACATACGAATGCGGTATCCCTACAAGAGGCGAATCTATGATTCAATTCAAGACAGGCTACTATATCTTCGCTATCCTGTTTCTCATTTTCGATGTCGAGACCATCTTCCTCTACCCTTGGGCGACCATCATGCGTAGCCTCGGTCCTTCCGGTCTCCTCTGCATCGCTATCTTCATGTTCATTCTTATTTTAGGCCTTGCTTACGCTTGGCGGAAAGGAGCTCTCAAATGGCAGTAACTATTGATGATGTCAAAATCAAGTCGATGAAGACTGAAGACTTCAAAGACAATGAATACATCGAAAAACTCGTAGAAGAACTCAACGCTACCGGTGCCAACGTAGCTGTCGGCAAGCTCGACCAGCTCATCAACTGGGGTATTGCTAACTCACTCTGGCCTCTTTGCTTCGGCACAAGTTGCTGCGCTATCGAGTTCATGTGTCTTGGAGCTGCCCGCTATGATATGGCTCGTTTCGGTTTTGAGGTGGCTCGTAACTCTCCCCGTCAGGCAGACTATATTATGGTGCAAGGAACTATCGTCCACAAGATGGCTCCTGCGCTTGTACGTCTATACGACCAGCTTGCCGAACCTAAGTATGTAATAGCTTGCGGTGGTTGCGCTGTCAGCGGCGGTCCATTCAAGAAATCCTATTGCGTTGTTGATGGCGTCGACAAGATCCTTCCAGTCGACGTTTACATCCCCGGTTGCCCTCCACGTCCGGAAGCGATGTTCTATGGTCTGATGCAACTCCAACGCAAGATCAAAATCCAGAAGTTCTTCGGCGGCGTCAACCGTAAAGAGAAAATCAAAGACTTCTTCCGCAAGCATCCTGAAGATGCAGGCGAGTATTAATCAAATATTTGTCAACAATACACAACCAATAAAATGAGCGTTAAAGACAAAATAAGCAAGATTTGCCCGTCTGCCACATTTGAAGAAGGAGATATCCTTCTCGTCAATGTGCCTGCAAAGGATTGGCGTGCTCTTGCAGAAGCACTCAAGCATGATCCGGAACTCAATTTCGATGTTCTCACGGCAGTAGTCGGTATGGACTGGAAAGAGACTCTCGGCGTCATGTATTATTTCACTGCCACAAGCCGCAATTGGGAGATGCTGTCAGTGAAAGTAGCTGTTGCTGACCGTGAAAATCCTTATATCCATACTATTTCCGATCTTTGGAAAGTTGCAAACTTCCAGGAACGTGAGGTATATGATTTCTACGGTATCAAGTTTATCAACCATCCTGACATGCGTCGTTTCTTCCTGCGCAACGACTGGAAGGGATATCCTCTTCGCAAAGACTACGACAAGGATCCAAAACTCAACCCTATACCGGAAAACGACGAGAAAAACGAGGATAACACCGTTTCATACGTCGAAGATCCTAACGGAGTGATCAAACCTATTCCTTCTAAGGTGTTCGAGATGCACGATTATGTGATGAACATCGGTCCTCAGCACCCATCTACTCACGGAGTAATGCGTTTCCGCGTTGCTCTCAACGGTGAGGAAGTGAAGAAAATCGATGTTGTCTCAGGCTATATCCACCGTGGTATCGAAAAACTTTGTGAAGAACTCGGTTACCCTCAGATCCTGCACTTCACCGACCGTATGGACTATATGAGTGCTCACCAAAACCGCCATTGCCTCTGCATGTGCATCGAAAAGGCTCTTGGTCTTCAGGTTCCTGACCGCGCTGTTGTAATCCGAACTATGATGGATGAGCTGATGCGTATTTCAAGCCACCTGCTTGCTTTCGGATGTACTGCAATGGATATGGGAGCGACCACAGCATTCTTCTATGGTTTCCGCGAGCGTGAGATGGTGCTTGACATTTTCGAAAAGACTTGCGGCGCTCGTATGTCAATGAACTATAACGTGATAGGAGGCGTTATCGCTGACCTTCACCCTGATTTTGTAAAAGACGTCAAGGCTCTTCTCGCTATCATGCCGGAACGCCTTAAAGAATATCATACAGTCTTCTCCGGCAACCTCATTGCCAAGAATCGTCTCCACGTAGGCCATCTCTCAAAAGAAGATGCAATCAACTATTGCATCACCGGTCCTTCAGGACGTGGCTCAAATTGGAGCTGCGACTGCCGCAAGAAACATCCATACGCTGCTTACGACCGCGTTGAATTTGACGAAGTTCTCCTTGACGGTTGCGACTCATACGCCCGCTACATGGTACGTATGAAGGAAATCGAACAGAGTTGCCGTATTCTTGAGCAACTTGTCGACCGTATCCCCGAAGGCGACATCCGCGCCCAGGTTCCGAAGATTGTCAAGCTTCCAGTCGGGCATTGGTATACTCAGGTGGAGGCTTCCCGCGGCACTTTCGGTGTCTATATTGAAAGCGACGGATCCAAGAACCCTTATCGCGTTCACTTCCAGAGTCCTTGCTTCAATCTTGTAGGCGTTATGGATCTCTGCTGCAAAGGCCACATGATCGCCGACGTAATTACAATCGGCGCAGCACTCGACTTCGTGATTCCAGATATTGACCGCTAACCAAAACGATAGAAAACGACATGTTTGACTTTAGTGTAATAACCAATTGGTTCAACAACCTATTGTTGGGTTGTATGCCGGAGTGGGCTGCTGTTCTTGTGGAGTGCATTGTGATCGCTGTCATTCTCCTGGCTGCCTATTCAGTGTTGGCAATGTTCTACATTTTCTACGAACGTAAGCTTTGCGCATACTTCCAGTGCCGACTCGGCCCGATGCGTGTAGGTCCTTGGGGACTCCTCCAGCTTTTCGCCGACGTCATCAAGATGCTTATCAAGGAGATCATATCTCTCAAAGGTACTGATAAGTTCCTCTTTAAACTTGCTCCTTATATAGTAGTAGCAGCTTCTGTAACAGTATTCGCTTGCCTACCTTGGGGCTACGGACTGCAGATGATCAATTACAATATCGGCATTTTCTTCATGCTTGCAGTTTCAAGCCTTGGAGTGATCGGTATTCTTCTCGCAGGTTGGGCTTCCAACAATAAGTACTCTCTCGTAGGTGCAATGCGTAGTGGCGCTCAGATGGTCAGCTACGAAATCTCAATGGGTCTCGCCCTTCTTGCTATTGTATGCTTGGCTGGAACTATGGATATCACAGAACTTGTTTGGGCTCAGGAAAATTGCTGGTTTATCTTCAAAGGACAGATTCCGGCTATCATTGCCTTCGTGCTTTATCTGATTGCCGCCACTGCTGAAACTAACCGTGGACCTTTCGACCTTCCTGAAGCTGAACACGAGCTTACCGCAGGTTTCCACACTGAATATTCAGGTATCAGCTTCGGTATGTTCTACTTGTCAGAATACCTAAACCTCTTCATCGTGAGCGGTATCGCTTCCCTGATGTTCCTTGGAGGTTGGATGCCTTTCCACATTGCAGGTTGGGATGGTTTCAACATGGTGATGAATTGGATTCCAAGCATCGTATGGTTCCTTGGGAAGACTTTCTTCATAAGCTATATCATCATCTGGTTCAAGTGGACTTTCCCACGCGTCCGTATCGACCAGCTTTTGGCTTTTGAATGGAAATATCTGATGCCTATCGCTCTCGCCAACCTCGTTCTTATGGCAGTCTGCGTATCTTTAGGCTGGACTTTCTAAAATTCCAAAGCACATATACCTTTTCACCGGGAGACCGACTGATCCCGATCTCCCGGACTAATATTAACAACATATTTTCGACATTAAAAAAATGAGCGCAAATAAAGGAACGATCACTCAGATTATCGGCCCCGTCGTCGACGTAAGTTTCGAGGGTGGCAAAGAGAGCATTCCCCCTATCTACGACGCGCTGCGCATTAAGCGCGACAATGGTGAGGAATTGATTCTTGAAGTCGAACAGCACATCGGCGAACAGACAGTTCGCTGTGTGGCGATGGAATCGACCGACGGCATTCGCCGTGGTATGGAAGTAGAAAACCTCGGACGCCCTATCGCTGTGCCAACAGGTCAGCAGGTGAAAGGACGCCTGCTCAACGTCATCGGAGAACCGATCGACCACCTTCCGGAACTCGATCGCGACAATCTCCGTCCCATCCATCAGCCGGCTCCCGCTTTCGAAGATCTTGCAATATCTACTGAGATCCTTCTTACAGGTATCAAAGTTATCGACTTCCTTGAACCCTACACCAAGGGCGGTAAGATCGGTCTTTTCGGAGGTGCCGGTGTAGGTAAAGACAGTGCTTATCCAGGAGCTCATCAATAATATCGCCAAAGGATCTAACGGTTTCTCCGTATTTACCGGTGTAGGTGAACGTACTCGTGAGGGTAACGACCTTCTTCGCGAAATGATCGAGAGCGGTGTCATGAAATATGGCAAGAAGTTTGAAGACGGTATGGAGAAAGGCGAATGGAACCTCGCAGATGTTGATATGAGTGAGGTAGAAAAGAGCCAGGTTACAATGGTGTTCGGACAGATGAACGAGCCGCCGGGTGCACGTCTCCGTGTTGCCCTCTCAGGTCTGACTGTTGCAGAGCAGTTCCGCGATGCTCAGGGTGGCGGCCAGGATATCCTCCTCTTCATCGACAATATCTTCCGTTTCACTCAGGCTGGTTCTGAGGTTTCGGCTCTTCTCGGCCGTATGCCTTCTGCTGTAGGTTATCAGCCTACTCTTGCTTCTGAAATGGGTGCCCTACAGGAACGAATCACTTCTACCAAAAACGGATCTATCACTTCTGTGCAGGCTATCTACGTGCCGGCTGACGACTTGACTGACCCGGCTCCTGCCACTACATTCTCATTCCTTGACGCTACAACAGTGCTCAACCGTAAGATTGCGGAGCTTGGTATCTATCCTGCTGTAGACCCTCTTGACTCTACTTCACGTATCCTCGACCCGAATATCATAGGCGAAGAGCATTATAATGTAGCTCAGCAGACAAAACAGCTTCTTCAAAAATACAACGACCTTCAAGATATTATCGCTATCCTCGGTGTCGATGAACTTAGCGATGAGGATAAACTTGTCGTTTCGCGAGCACGCCGTGCACAGCGTTTCTTGAGCCAACCGTTCCACGTTGCTGAACAATTCACCGGCGTGCCGGGTGTAATGGTTCCTCTTCAGGAAACCATCCGTGGCTTCAAGATGATCTTGAGTGGCGAAATGGACGAATACCCCGAACAGGCATTCCTGAATGTCGGCACTATCGACGAAGCGATCGCCAAGGGCAAGAAGATGCTTGCTGAAGTATAATCTATAGCACAATTCGATAATGACTTTAGAAATCATATCCCCACAGGATGTCGTTTTCAAAGGCGACGCTGATTCCGTAACTCTACCGGGTGAACTTGGAAAGTTTACGGTATTAAAAAACCACGCGCCTCTGATTTCTGTGCTTGTTGAGGGTTCTATTGCCTACAGGACTCCTGCCGGTGAAGAACATTCTTACCCCATCAAAGGGGGGCTGGCAGACGTAGACAACAATGTAATATCGGTGTGCATCTATTAACTGAACTGAAATGAGAAAGAATTTAGCCATACTGTTTTTGCTCATATCTATCATTGCCCTCCCCTTCTCCGCTAAGGCGAATGAAGAAGAGAAAGGTAAAGTAGATGTGAAAGAAAACATATTCCATCACCTTCTTGACGGATACGGCTGGGAAGTACCCTTCAGCCACTCCTACCGTATTCCGCTACCCGTCATAGTGAGAGCGGAAGACGGAAGCTGGCATTGCTTCTCTTCAGGTCGCCTCATTATGCATGAGGATGTTGTGGATCCAGCTACCGGTAAGACTCATGTAGTAAGTGAACCTCAAATTGTCTATATCGAAAAAGATGGCAATCCCGAGGCTTATCAATTTTTACTTGCCCATGTCAGCAAACACAAGGACAAAGTGATCCAAATTCTTCCTACTTCCCCTAAAGAGGAAGAAGAGGCAGAAGAAATAGCTGCTGCTCAGAATGATGAAGTGGTAGATGGCTTTGTCAAATATGATGGCAAATACTACAAAGAGTATCGCCCATTCGACATCTCCATCACCAAGAATGTCCTCGCTCTTTTCATCGCCGCTATCCTCGTGACCTGGATGGTGATGGGTCTCGTGAGATTCTATACCCGCAACGGATTCAAAGCTCCACGCAAAGGAATGGGATTTCTCGAACTTTGCATAGACTTTATCTATACCGGTGTGATTAAGAGTACTCTCGGAGACAAGGCTCCGAAATTTGCACCTTATCTGCTGACCGTATTCTTCTTCATCCTTGTAATGAACCTTCTTGGACTGATAGTGATTTTCCCTGGAGGAGCCAACCTTACCGGTAACATTGCCATCACCCTTGTACTTGCCGTGATGACATTTGTGATTACTAACATAAATGGCAACAAGCACTATTGGAAAGAAATATTCTGGCCTGATGTGCCTTTGTTCCTGAAGTTTCCCATCCCCATCATGCAGATCATCGAGGTCTTCGGTATATTCACGAAGCCGGCTGCACTCTGTGTGCGTCTCTTCGCCAATATGATGGGTGGCCACATGATCGTCATCACCCTGACTCTCCTTATCTTCATCTTTGCAGCATACGGAACAGCAGTAGCCGGTGCCACTACAGTGGTGTCACTCTTCTTCTCCATATTCATGCTTCTTCTTGATACTCTGGTCAGCTTCATCCAAGCATACGTGTTCACCCTCCTATCGACTATCTTCATCTCGATGGCAGTACACGAGGAGCACGAAGCCCATCATGAAGTCCAAGCAGCAGAAGTAGCCGCAACCCCAAAAGCCCAATAAGACTAATTAGACCAATTAGACTAATTAGACCAATTAGACCAATTAGAC
>CAMWQY010000101.1 GCA_947176355.1 uncultured Porphyromonadaceae bacterium | reverse complement strand
GTCTCAATCCAGATAGGACGGATTTCTGTTGTCTTGCGGCCATCGAGACGGATTCCTTCGTCAAGCACGCAACGGCGCATAGCCTCTTTTTCTACATCATGGTAGTAGCGCTTCACCATTGCGATGCGCTGCTCCTCTGTATATTTGGCGAGCTGCTCCTCTGTCATCTCGGGGAGATTCTCGATATATTCGTCGCGGATAGCCTTGAACGACTCGTTGCGCCACTGCTTGTCGGCGCTTCCTGCCTTTGCTATTTCGTATGCCTTGGCGTAGCATTTGTCGTGCACGTCTGCTCGGAGAGCGTCGTCGTTTACCTCATGGCAATATTCGCGCTTTGTCTCTTTGCCGGCTTCTTTCATAAGCTCCATCTGAGCTACGCAGTGCTTCTTGATTTCTTCGTGTGCCACCTTGAGGGCTTCGAGGAGTTCTGCTTCGCTCACTTCGTTCATTTCTCCTTCCACCATCATGATGTTGTCGTAAGTAGCGCCTACCATCAGTTCGATGTCAGCTTCTTCGATCTGGGAGAATGTCGGGTTGATCACCCATTCGCCGTTGACGCGTGCTACACGCACCTCAGAGATAGGTCCGTTGAAGGGGATGTCGCTGCAAGCGAGGGCTGCAGATGCTGCAATGCCTGCGAGTGCGTCCGGAGCCTCGTTCTCGTCAGCTGAGAATAGGGTCACATTCACGAAAGTTTCTGCATGGTAGTTGTCCGGGAATAGAGGACGGAGCACACGGTCTACGAGACGAGATGTAAGGATCTCATAGTCGCTGGCGCGTCCTTCGCGTTTCAGAAAACCGCCGGGATAACGTCCGATAGAGGCGTATTTTTCTTTGTACTCAACTGTGAGGGGCATGAAGTCGACTCCCTCGTTTGCCTCCTGCGCGGAGCAGACGGTAGCGAGAAGCATGGTGTTGCCCATGCGCACTTCCACCGCACCATCTGCCTGTTTGGCGAGCTTGCCGGTTTCTATCGTAATAGTGCGGCCGTCGCCCAGCTCAATGGTTTTCTTGATTGGCTGTGGTTTCATTCTTTTTAAAGTTCTTTCTTGTTTTTCGTTATCTATGTCGCTTGTTGGCAAGAAAGGGCATTGAGTCGCATGGTTGCCGCTCAATGCCCTTTCTGCGTTCAGTCTGCAAAGATAATATAAAAAATCCGATTTTCCTAATTTGCAGCCCTTTTTATGATATTTTCACTTTCTGAAAATATACTTTCCTCAATTCTCCCCCTTTAGGGGGTCGGGTGGCTCATGAGTCCGGGGGGCTCTGCTCCGTGGATGTGCGGCATCGTATGCCTTTTTCATATCGGAGAATGTGAGGTGGGTATATATTTGTGTTGATTGGAGTGAAGCATGCCCTAATAGCTCCTTCACGGAGTTGATTTCAGCTCCGCTGTTGAGAAGCGATGTGGCGAATGTGTGGCGCAAGGAGTGCGGACTTTTATGTGTCGCTCCTGTCCCCATCAATTGTTTATGCACTATTTCATAAATGGCTCTCCCTGTGAGCTTTCCTCTTTTAGAGCATATAAGTGGGGCAGGGGAGGAGAAGGAATAGAGTCCGTCGCGCACTGTCTGCCACTCCTTTATATCATCAAGCAGTTCATCGGCTACCGGTATGATTCGTGTCTTGTCTCGTTTGCCGTGCACTCGAATCTCCTTTGCATAGAAATTTATGTCAGCATCAGTGATTTTTGCAAGTTCATCGCGGCGTATGCCGCAGGAATAAAGTATTTTGATGATTAGCTTATTGCGGATATTTAGGGCCGGGTCTCCTCCGAGGATAGGATTTTCAAGAAGGTCTTCCATCTCCTGTTCGCGCACAAATTCCGGAAGCTTCCTCCCTATTTTTGCAAGCTGCACTTCCGCGGCGGGATTATTGCTGATGATTCCTTGTTTCTGAATCCATCTGAAGAATGCTCTGACTGCTTGGGTCTTTCTCCGCAGACTGCGTGGCGAAAGACCGTCACGAGCCATTTGTGCCAGCCATGCACGAACATCAGTAGTAGTGACACTTTCTGCATCAGGCATATCCGCATCCTTGCCAAGAAACTCGGCAAATTCCCGCAAGTCACGGCCATACGCATCAGCCGTAAGCTTGCTCCGATTGAGCTCAAGCTCCAGATATTTCAGAAAGTCACTAATCATTTTTTCAATGCATAATTCATAATGCACAATGCACAATGCTAATTCAATTGGAGAAATAAAGCGAGTCAGCTTAATCATGAATTATGCATTATGAATTATGCATTACAGTAATTGGTCGCATTTTTCAATAAGAAAATGCGACCAATTACTGTATAGTATCGTAGTGTAGGCAGGTCGATTACTCCTCGTTCTGACGCAGCTGCTGCACGTAGATGGCCTTGATCATTTTCTTGCGGTTGGTCACCGATGGCTTTTCGAATGCCTGACGGCTGCGGAGTTCTTTTACGATTCCTGTGCGCTCAAATTTGCGCTTGAATTTCTTGAGGGCTTTTTCGATGTTCTCGCCTTCTTTTACGGGTACGATAATCATGCTTTTGTTTTCTTGTTTTATGGTTTATATTTTTGTTTTCTGGTTGTAATCGGATTTTGCAATTAGTGCATATTCCGTTTGCGGTTGCAAAATTACTCATAATCTGCAACCTGACAAAATTTTTCGGCTAAAAAATTGAATCTTTTTCTATTTTTTTCAGTCGTCTACAACCTCCTTCCGCATGAATATCAAAGTTAAAAACTTAAGAATTTACTCTCTTAGTAGTGACGCACGGCTCGTGCGTCCTCCCATTTACGGCTGCAAAATTAATAAAAATTCCCAACACCACCAAATACACGTCACCAAAAATGTATTTTTAGTAATAAAGCATGCTCCGCATGCGCCATGGCGCGTCTAAATGCCAATTAATAATTGATCGTTAATCGTTTATCGTTGTTCATTGTCCATCAGCATCCGCGGTGCCTCCAATATGGGAAGATTGGTTTCAGTCGGCACATAAATCACTGTCTTATTGTTAAGGTCAGACTGCTGGCGCACCCAAAGATACTGAATGTAAGTCGGAGTGATGCTGCCATTCTCTATGCGGATAGCCTCAGCAGCTCCCTTTGCTCTTTCGATTTCCGCCTGTGCATTCAGCTTCTCAGCCTCCAGATTAGCCTTAGCCTCCTCAATCTTGATCTTGCGGTTCTGTTCAGCCTTGGCGAACTCAGCCTTTCCTTCCATTTCCTGGCTCCAGACGTTATACCACGGACGGATAAAAGCCATAGCCACGATAATGAAAACAATGGCCCCGACACCCCACAAGGCCTTCTTGATGATGGCAGGGGTAAATTGATTGTTGTTGTTTGCGTACATAATTATTTCTTTAAGTTTTTTTCTTGTTATAATTCATTCAAGAATTTCAAGCAGATTCTTGCATTGTTCTCCAAACTCTGAGTCTCCATATTTATCAGATAGCTGCTTTAGCACTTCAATGGCTTTCTCTTTCTTGTTCAGGCGCAGATAAGCCTGTACTAATTCCATTCCAGCTTCCTGAGGATCTGAAGTCACGAGATAATATTCAGTTCCTTTATCCTCCGGAGTCTCCATATACTGAATACCTTCTTCTCTCCTTAAAGATTCTGAGTATTGCATTTTGAGTTCCGGCAGTAAGGCTTTCACTTCCTCTTTTGGCATTGTCACGATATCGTCGCCTCCTCTTGCCGGAGTCATATAGGTAGCACTTGCAAGCAGGGCACTTTCACAAATACGCGAATCCATTTCCCGAGACGCGGGAATGAATACAATAAGGAGAATAGCGGCTACAGATGCAATAGCTGCAGTCCATATTTTCCAGTTGTTATTTCTGCTTTTTGTCGCTTCAGGTTTATTTAGTGGAGTTGGAGCATCCCATTCGTCATATTCCTCTACAGCGAAATGCGGCATTAGACTCGGAGCAGTGTCCATGGAGATTGTGTTTTTTAATACCATCTTATTTTCCCTGATCATGGCTGCTCTCATAGACTCTTCATCGGCTTCATATATAAGAGCGAGGAAATCCTCTTCGCTCATCTCGCGCATAGCAGCTTCGAACTCAGCGTTGTCCTGTTCGGCTTCCTGAATCAATCCCTTTATGATGAGATTGTCAAGGCACTTTTCTAAATCTTTCTCCTTCATGATTCTGATGATTTATCCAGTATGCCGAGACGGCGGACTGCGTTCAATATTCTAATTCTGATTTTCTCAAGGCATCGGTTTCTGACTACATTGGCGCTTCTTGAATTACTGTAGTTAAAAGAGTCTGCTATCTCCCTCATCGAGCAATCATCATAATAATACATTTGGAGTATTTGGTTGCATGGATTAGGAATGTAGCTTAGTTCTGACGCAAGCACAGCTTTCAGTTCCGGGTCATTGTAAATGGATTTCTCTGCCTCCTTTTCCTTTAGGTATTCCCTCTCGAATCCCTCTCTGTCAAAATTCTCATCGTCAAACGAAGGAATATGCCTGGTTCTGGTGGCGATCTTGCATGCCTGCTTCCATCCTAAGTTGAATATATAAGATCTCCAACTCCTGACTTTTTCGGTCTTTCCGTTCCTGATATTGTCGCGCACATCTATCCAGACGTTGACATAGATATCCATTATGTCATCGTAATCAATCTTGAAGTTTTTCCTCAGAAAATTGATGAAGGGAGTCTTCATCTCCTCAAAATTCCGGTGTGCTATCTCGTTATAATCATTTGCCATCTAATTCATCTTTAGACCGCAAATTTAATAAAAAAAGCTGAATGAGGACGTAATATCTCAGTAAAAATTGTCAGACCGATTATTCTCCTCGTAGTGACGCATGGCCCGTGCGTCTACCCTGATATTTAATATAAAATCCGGATTTCAGACCTCACGGCCGAAATCCGGATTCTTATTTCTCAATAGGGTGGAAATTCATCCTCAGAATCGAAGTACCCTTTTTCAAGGTCAGGGGAAATGGAATCTTTCCTTATTTTGGAGAAGAATCTCTTTCGCGACAAGTTTTCCCTTTCAAACATTGCCTTTGTCCCTGACGCACTTGCAGCGAAAGCCATCCTGTTGTTGATTGCCATTGAATCTGCCACTGCCTCTACATCCTGATTTGCTCCAATGTAAGTGAATACCCAGCCGGCCTTTCTCATCTCCTCCACAAGGCTCTTTATCGCCTTGCCATTGTATTCTTGGGATGCATTCTCATATCCATCGGTGATCACTGTCACCAACACGACATCTCCTTTCTTTACTTTCGTACGCAATTCATTGATCGATCTCCCCATTGCATCGTAAAGAGGAGTACCCCCGCACGGACGGTATTGTTCTCCGGTGATATCAATGGCTTTATCGGCGGGGGTATTGTGATATATCTTGTTGTAGTGGCTTGTGTCAAATGTAACAAGGGTCACGAAATGCTTCTGATCCGGATGCTCCTTCTGAGCCTCACGGATGGTCTGAAGCGTCTCATTTACACCCGAGAGAGCAGGATAATAGATAGATTGCATTGATCCGCTCTCATCAAGTATGATGAGGTTGTGCACACGTACCTTGTCATCGTTTGTCTGATGGTCTTCACCAGCCTGATTGGTGTCATCAGTCTGGCTGATTTTAGAGTTTTCAGGCTGCGCCGTAGCCTTAGAATCGTCGCTCCCCTCAATTGGTTGAGCACACATCTTGAAAAAATTAAAGATCTTCATAAATTTCTTAATTGTTTAAGTTTCTTGGTTATAATCACACTCACGCCACGAGTCAAATAATGATCGTTCATCATCTATCGTTTATCGTTAATCATTTATCGTAGCTCCTTTCGTAAGATATATACCAAAACTAACCCGAAAGTAAACAGAAAATCAAAAAAAATCATCATTTTTATTTCCACCCCTCCAAATTTTACCTTGCTCAAGCCTTTAATGTATGCGTCAGCCGGTTTGTCGAAGGTGAAACGCCACTCCAACAAAGCCATTATAATAATCCGAATTAGTCTGAACCGACTAAATTAATTTAGTCAATAAGTTGAAACACTGCCCAATAGTAAGGATTGTCAAACCTCTTAAGAAGTTCAAGTTGTGCCTTCCGGTGAGCAGTCGGTATGCCGGTGCCATTCAAAAGATTAAAATAGAATTCCTGCAAATATGCATCTCCAGCCTCCTTGTCAAGATTCCATGCCGTGGTCACGAGTGTCTTGCATCCGGCAAGCTTTAAAGCCCGGCGCAATCCTAAGATTCCTTCCTCCGGGTCTATATCCCCATTGCCGGTGTCGCAGGCTATCAGTGTCAGCAGATCCACACCGTGAAAGTCAAGAGCCGACAATTCAGCTCCGTTCACAATTCCGTCTTCAATGTCAGCAATGACATTGCGCTGACACCAAGCTCTTTCTGCTCCACTCAGCATGATTCCTGTCCTGTATAGTGGAAGGATTTCGATATTGATTTTCTCATTCAGTCGTGTTTTCGCGTGGCAAACGCCGAAATATGGTTTCTCAAGAGGTCCTATGCTTTTTGGCAGACTGAAAGCATGAGTCACGATATTGAGTATCCCAATGTCATGTCCGGAAAGGTATTTAATTGCATGTTCGCTCGCATTGAAACCGGTCGGTATCAAAACCGGGATATCTTTGCTGTCGCAAAGCTTTTGTAGCCAGTCGAAATCTTCCGGATTGTGAAGAGGTGGAATCGCATCAGGTTCGGAGAATGCGAATCGTGTATCGGAATCACGCTCAAGGCTCGGGAGTATAATTTTTTTGTCTGCTCCATACATCTGTGCATTTGCGATGAGTGCAAGTCGCTCGCAATAATAGTCTATTGCGCAGAAAGAAAATAGTTTATATGGGATATATTTTGTCCCGGCGTGGGCATTGTCGATATCGTCAGCAGAAGAAAGGATGTGAAATTCGAAATCTTCACCGAGATATCTCCCTTCTCGACATATTGCATCCGGCATTATCAGACCCAAAATGCCTGTGGGGCAATAATAAATCCTTTCGTATGTTAAGATTTCGGATATGATCGGTTTCCATAGTTTATCGAAGAGAAATCCATTACCATATCTTTTTTCAACCATTCTCCGAGCTTCTTCATCCTGTGTAGATGTCATGAACTTGTCCAGTTCTTCTACTGTACAGAGAGGAATGATCTTTCCAGTGGGAATATTCCGTGAAATCAAGATAGCGTAGTATCGGTCTCCTTCATCAGTCTCAAGAGTGCCGAAATCCACGAATGACTCGTTCCTGCCGAGTCTGTCGGCAATGCCTTCTGCAGTCAGCATTCTGTATAAATGGTCTTCGAAACCGTTCATCACATGATGATGCAGCAGTTCTTTCTGGCATCTCTCGTATTCAGCCTTGATCCTGTCTTCATTATACGACCATGACTGCGCAAGCCTCTGACGTATCCTGATTAGACTGTCTGTCAAGGTAATAGCCTCTTCATCGCCTGATTCCTTCAAGACTTCCATCGTCTTTGCGGCTGAGCGTAGCATTATCTGCTTCTCATATTGGAATGCATTCAAGCATGCGTTAATATCCGTAACGTTTTCGGCAGAATCCAATAAGGCATACTTAAGGTCGCTCCAACGTCCCTTTATCTTTTCCCATCTTTTTTCTCGTTGTGATTCAGTAAGGAAAGATAAGTTGCTGTCGTTTTCTCGAATGAATCTTTCTATTTGTTTTTTTATTGTATATTGTTCTTCTTTAGGTTGGAAAATGCGCACAAGGTCATCTAATATTGGCTGTATATTAAGATCTTGACGTTTTGCCAGCTCATTAGCTGTCTCAAGATAGCATTTCCACATCACTCTCGTGTCATCTTGCCTCAATGCCATCGCGAGATATGCAAGGGTTTCGGTATACTCTACGTTGATTTTCTGGTTCATGTCCATATCAAGCTTGTTAGCTCTAAGAATGTCAATGGCATGGTTGGTTGTTCCGAGCTTTATATAGAGAAGACCCAATTTGTTTGCTACAGCATGTCGCCATTCAGTGTTCAGTCCGGTTTTCCATGTATGGGTATATAGTGCGATCAGGATCTTCTCGCATTCTTTGAGTTTGTCGGAAGCCATAAAATCGATAGCCAATCTCAGCCTTTCGGCAATAGAATCTCCTGTAAGTATCGAATCTGAATCATCAAGAGATGGTATTTTTTCCGGACTTCCACCAAATGTATTATGTTCCCGGTTGACAGCTTCCACCCCGGGCCTTATCATAAGTTCGAGTGTCAGACGTTGTATATTTTCATTTTTCAGTTTCATCCTAAGCGGAATTATGTTTCCGACTATTTCCGACATCAGAATTTGTTCGTCAGTAGTTTCAGACCATTCCTGTCCTCTTACAAGAGCCTCTGTATATAAAGAAAGTGCTTTTAGGCTGTCACCTTCATGAAGGGCCTCAGCTGCAGCGCCTGCTATAGGTCTGATTCGGTCGAATGCCGGATTAGCTCCTTTTGATGTAGATGCGCATACAGCGATAGTCAAAACGATAACAAACGCTCCGACCATGGTCTTCCTAAACAACCATATAAACTCAAAAAACTTACTCCACCTCATAAACTTCCTAAACTTACTCAACCTCCTAAACCTCCTCCCCTAAACCCCTAAACATCCTACCCC
>CAMWQY010000100.1 GCA_947176355.1 uncultured Porphyromonadaceae bacterium | reverse complement strand
GTATCAAAGAAAAGGAGCAGCATCTCGATAAACTGCTTGAAAAATACGAAGACACCGCTTCTGACCTAAAGCAAAAGCGAGCTGAGATTCTGAAAGACGCACGCGAAGAGGCACAAGAAATTCTTAAGTCAGCCAACGCTCGTCTTGAAAAAGCTATACGAGACATTAAGAATGCGGAAGCAGAAAAAGAACGTACCAAACAAATTCGCCGTGAACTTGAGGATTACAAGGAAAGCCTCAAAGAACCTGCAGAGGATAAATCTGTTCCGGAAGCTTTGAAACCGTTGAAGCACAAGAGTAGGAAATCCAAAGAGCAATCTTCTGCGAAAAATAAGCCGTCGGTTGAAAAAGCAGTTTTGTCGGAAGGCGATTGGGTCAAGATGGATGGCTCAGGTTCAGCCGGACAGATAATCTCAATTAAGGGAAAGAAAGCAGAAGTGGCATTCGGACCTCTTCGTACCACTGTCGATCTCTCCCGTCTCTCTTCCGCACAGAAACCAAAACAATCAGCTGCCTCCCAGACCCTAACTGTGTCAAGCCAGACATCGGAAGACAGCCGTCGCCGTCAGCTCAACTTCAAGAATGAGATAGACGTGCGTGGCATGCGGGCAGACGAAGCCATACAGGCAGTTACCTACTTCCTTGACGATGCGGTCCAATTCTCCGCAAGCAAGGTCCGCATCCTCCACGGCACAGGCCACGGCATATTAAAGACCCTCATCCGCGAACAACTCCGCGTCAACCCCAATGTCACCTCCTACCACGACGAAGACGTCCGCTTCGGAGGCGCCGGCATCACTATCGTCAACCTCTCCTAAAACGCCCTCCCCTTAGACAATCCAGTGTAGTTAGCGCACTCCGTGCGCGTCCCCGCGCGTCAACCAACGTAATAAAGCATGCTCCGCATGCGCCCCCGCGTGTCAATCACTCCCAGGGAAAAAATCTCACGCAGAGGAGCAAAGGGCTCGCAGAGGAGGAGCATTAATAATGAATTACCATTACTACACTCGGAAGCAAAGCACGCAGAGACTCGCTCGCTCCGCTACGCATTGCATGATAGAGGCAGACTCTGATCATGTTTTCCGAGTCAACCAACGTAATAAAGCATGCTCCGCATGCGCCCCACCTCCTCTGCGCACTCTGCGTGATTTGGCACATGAAAGGCATCATAAATGAAAGCCCCATGAACATTTAATAATAAAAATTTGCAAATTCACAAAAAAAGTGCTAATTTTGCAATGCAGACCGAAACTCAGAAGCCCGGTCGGGGTTTTGAGGGCGGGTCAGCAAACATTTTGACAAGCGTTTATCCGCGCTGATTCTTGACCTTTCGAAATTTCTCGCAAAGATTTCAAATTCATGTCAAGGATTGAGCAACGGTAGATGCCCGTGGTTATGTAATATCCGGCTTTCGACTCAGTATCCCGTGAGGAATACTGCATCGAATGCAATATTGCATATATTAGCGTGGGCTTCTGCGTTGCCGTCCGACATGAATTAGGCAATGCGAGAAGCCTCGAAAGGTAGGACGGCAACGATAGCGAATCCTACGCTTTTTTATATCATTATTAATCCATCTGCACAAGGATTCTGCAAATGGAACCAAACTCAAACCAAACAAAAAATGAAACGATTCTTTACAATGATCGTAGCCGCATGCGCATTCTTCGCAGCTTCGGCACAAAATCCTATGGTCACCCTATCTCACAATGGAGAACTCTCTTTCTTTACTAACTTAACTGCGTTGGAATCGGCATATAATGCCGCAGTAAGCGGAGATACTATCTATCTTTCACATGGAGATTTTGTTGTCAATGGCGGATCATTTGACATCAAGAAAGGCCTGAGTATAATAGGCAATGGTTATGGATCACATATCTTGGGTAACATTACAATCTCTATTGTGTCACCTAACCCTGTTGTCGAAGCGCCTTTATTTGATGGAGTAAGGTTAGATAAACTTGATTTTTCTAACGCTTCTGATGTGAATTATCACGTCATTGAGACCGCTGAAATAAGAAGATGTTGGATAAGGAATCTCGATAATGGTGCACGTGCTGCAAAGAATATTACATATGATAAATGCTATATAGAGGATGCTGATTTTAATGGTACAAATACTGTTATCTTGAAAAATTCTAAAATTAAGTGTAATTATAATAATGGTTATTTATATAATGTAACTGCAATGAATTGCAATATTGGACTTACTTCCCATTATCCCTTGACAGCAATCTCTTGTATATTAAAAAAAGGCTCAAATTCACCTGGTGTTAGCGGCTCTTCCGCATCCATCATTAACTGTCTCCTCGACTTCAAGCCAACTTCTTCCTCCTTATACCAACACGAGTGCTATTATATTGAGGACTCTTCTGAGCCAATCTTTGATGATAAAATGAACTGCACGTTAAATTTGACGGAGTCCGGCTATCTTGGTCAAGACGGCAATATAGTCGGTATTATGGGAGGAGAAAATCACTTCTCGGAGAATCCGTCTGTCCCTTCAGTTGACACCGATAACAGCTCCGTAGAATACGATGCTGAAAACAATAAACTGAAAGTTTCGATCACAGTCAAGGCTGACTGATTTCCCCTAAAAACTATATTTTATGGGAAAACTGTATTCTTTTATCTCAGCCTTGCTCTTGACTGTCTGCGCTACATTTGCCGCTGCGCCCGACAGTTACGAGTGGTGGTTTGACCATGACGTGTCGTCCGCTCAAAAGGGTTCTATTTCCGGAATTGCCCTGGACCTTGACATCGACACATCTGATCTTCCCAAAGGCATCCATTACTTCAACCTCCGTCTCGCAGAGGGGGACAGCGTATATGGTACTGTCTATCGTAAGCTGTTCCATGCCTACGGTCCTGACAAGGACGCCATATCCTATGAGTATTGGTATGACAATGACTTTGAAGCAAAGGTGACCGGCGATATATCCAAAGGAAGCAGTACCTTGGATCTCGATGTCTCTTCCCTTCCCAAAGGTATACACTACTTCAATTGCCGACTCGGATATGGCGACGGTAGTTGGGGTGCAGTATATCGTCGCATGTTCCATACTGTCGGTCCTGACAGTGGAGCTATATCTTACGAGTATTGGTATGACAATGATTACAATGCAAAAGTATCAGGTGCCATTGATATAGGTAGCAATCACTTCGAACTTGACCTCTCAAATCTTCCTCCAGGTGCCCATTACTACAATATTCGTCTCGGATATGGCGATGGAAGCTGGGGAAGTGTATATCGTAAGATGGTGCTAAACCTCGCAGGATCCGTTGATGCGGTGGCTTTTGAATACTGGATCGACGATAATTACTCTGCCAAAACCGCAGGAGATTTGTCTTCGGGTGAAAATTCTTACATAGTAGATTTGACGGGAGTGCGTCGTGGCCTTCACAGATTCAATTACCGGCTGAAGACGGGAGAAGGAATCTGGGGTGCTCCATTCACAAGTTATTTCTATTCCGAATCGAACGGCGCTCGTTTCTCCGAATACGAATATTGGCTTGACAATGACTATGCCAACCGTGTCGCTGGAAACGCTACCGGTAATCCTGTTAGCTTTGAAGTGGATCTATCGGCCTTCGACAAGAGTGGAGGAGCTCATTATTTCAATCTCCGTACTCGCGACGGAGACGGCGATTGGAGTCCAATCTATCATAAGCTGATTGTATTCAATAATACCGAAAAGCGTCAGCCCATCATTGGCTACCGCCACTACATCAACGGCTCAAACCTCGGTTATGTGGAAGTGGAGCGTCAGATTACGGATTCCTATATGTTCGACATTAATCTCCCTGACAGTCTGTATCCGAGTGTCAAGAACCGCAAACCGATTTTTGATGGTGATAAAGTGTCTGTTGCAGATGCCGACAGCATTGATTATGTAATGCATATCCGTACAGAATTAGGTTGGTCTGTCCCTCAGAAATGGAGAATGGAACTTAAGAATGATTTCTCTGCTTCTGCCGTTGAAATGAAGGTCAATACGAAGCAAACATTCACGTCTCCATCCGGACTTGAGTTTGCTGCTGTGAAATTCACTTCGTCAGGCAATCCGCTTTATTTCCGTTCGGATGTACCTATTTCTCTTGATATATATAAAGATGGAGATAGGGTAGAGGCAATAGCTCCGGCTCAGCTTAAAGGTATGACCATGCTTCAACTCGAAGAAGGGGAGTACTTTGGTATATTATATGGTGTTGAGGATACAGATGCGAAAAACTTCACACTTCATCTGATGGATACTCCCAATATTGTTCCGATGCCGGAGATCTCATTTGAAGATGGAATTGTTACGATGACTTGTAGTCGCTCAGATGCTGAGATCCGTTATACGCTCGATGGCTCTGACCCGACAGAAGAAAGTCAGCTCTATACAGAAGCTTTTGCGCTCACTCGTAATGCCACTATCAAGGCTAAGGCTTTTGTCTCTGGAAGTGACATAGAACCGTCCGTTATTGCTGAATTGGTCGTCAACAGCTACAAGACAGCGAAACCAACCGGTGTCTTCGATATGTTGTCAAGGACTGTTACCTTGTCATGCGCTACTGAAGGTGCTTCGTTGTCATATACATTCGATCGCGAAGGAGAATGGATAGCATATACTGCTCCTATTGCCATCACACGCAATTGCACTCTCTATGCCAAGGCTTCTTTCGAGGGCTATAATGACTCGGACATCGCTGAGATTGACATAACGGAACTTGCAAATTCCGTTGCAGATCCTAAGATAAGCTTTGCAGATGGCCTTGTGACGATCACGTGCGAAAACAGCGACGCTGAGATCCATTATACAGTAGATGGTACAGAACCCACTGCAGAAAGTTCCAAATATACGGAACCTTTCTCACTCTTGGTAAATGGAGTTGTCAAGGCTTACGCATTTGTCCCGGGTCTCGACATTCCGCCATCCGGCGTGTCGCAACTCGTAGTTGACTCCTATAAGGCCGCTACCCCGACCGGTATCTTCGATATGGCATCAAGGACTGTCACCCTGTCTTGCGCCACTGAAGGTGCTTCGTTGTCTTATACATTCGATCGCGAAGGGGAATGGATTGTATATACTGCTCCTATTGCCATCACACGCAATTGCACTCTCTATGCCAAGGCTTCTTTCGAGGGCTATAATGACTCGGACATCGCTGAGATTGACATAACGGAACTTGCAAATTCCGTTGCAGATCCTAAGATAAGCTTTGCAGATGGCCTTGTGACGATCACGTGCGAAAACAGCGACGCTGAGATCCATTATACTGTGGATGGAACAGAACCCACTGCAGAAAGTCCCAAATATACGGAACCCTTCTCACTCTTGGTAAATGGTGTTGTCAAGGCTTACGCATTTGTCCCGGGTCTCGACATTCCGCCATCCGGCGTGGTGCAACTCGTAGTTGACTCCTACAAGGCCGCTACCCCGACAGGTGTCTTCGATATGGCTTCAAGGACTGTTACCCTATCATGCGTAACTCAAGGAGCTGAAATCAATTACAGAATCGGAGTTGCCGGAGAATGGACAGTATATACTGCTCCGTTCACAGTCGGGCGTAACTGCACTATATATGCAAAAGCCCTCTTTGATGGCTACAACGACTCTGAGGTTGCAGAGATAGCTGTGACAGGTTTCCCTGACTCGATGCCGCAACCGGTCATCACATTCAGCGACGGAATGGTGACAATGACGTGCGAGAGAAGCGACGCAGAGATCAGATATACTCTCGATAGTACTGTCCCGACAATGGAGAGCACTCTCTATGAAGGTCCCTTCCAACTTTCGTATAACACCACGATCTGGGCAATTGCCTATATCCCTAACAGTGACATCGAACCGTCTGAAATTTCCGAACTTGTAGTTGACTCCTACCGGAGCGCTCCGGTAGAGATCTCCTACAACGGAAGATACGTGTCAATGAATACGGGTGATCCGAATGCGGAAATCAGATACTCTGTCATCTTGCCGGATGGAGTTGTATCCGTCGAAGACGCGCCATATACAGGCGAATTTGACGTGAATGCTCTCTGCCATGTCAGAGCAAAAACCATAAGAGAGGGTTATCAAGATTCAGAAGTGGTTGATTATGCAATCGATTATTATGGTGATGAAAATCATGCCGCGACGAATGCCGGAGGACTCCTCGAATCAGCCTTTGCATGGTGTGAAAGCGAATTGCTGAATGGCATTGGTGAATTCAGTGTAGAAGGGATCCTCAACGATGATGACTACTCATTCCTTAAGTCGATGGAAGGTCTGCGTCATCTCGACATTGAGAAGGTTGCTGCTGCCCGAATCCCTGACAATGCCTTCAAGGGATCAAGACTTATCTCAATCAGTCTGCCGGCTGACATCTCTGAATATGGCGACGCCATCCTTTCAGATTGCGACATACTCTCCGCAGTAATCTGGAATTCCAAGTTGATGGATATAGAATCGCGTCTTGTCGATGGTATCTCCAACCCGAATGTGTTGCTCAATGTTTCATCTGAAATCAAGGTGGAAAATCAAACTGACCATAATGTTGTAGTCGACGATGTGGCATCCTCTGTGATCCTCCACGATGAATATCCTTTTGACGTTGTTCGAGAATTCATGGCGGAAAAGATCAGCTTCACTCGCAATTTCGATATGGAAACTCCAATCAATGGATGCTCAGGTTGGGAGTCTATTGTCCTTCCATTCTCTCCTGATAGCATTGTGCATGAGAGAGCAGGTCGAATTGTCCCATTCAAGGCTTGGGAAGAAGATGAGTTTGCTGACTTCAAACCATTCTGGTTATATAAGTCAAATAGTTCCGGTTGGGAAGAAGTGGAGATTATGGAAGCGTGTGTGCCTTACATTATCTCAATGCCAAACAATGAAGCATACGTGCGCGATTTCAACATTGCCGGTAATGTCTCATTTGTTGCTTCCCGGGTAACTCTTACCCCGGAGTCCGCTTCTCCGGAAGTGACTCCATGGGTGGATGGCACTCAATTCATCGGTACTTTCATGCCTGTGGAAGATATGGGGGTAAGATCGCTCAATGTAAATGGTGAAGATGACCGGACTCCGGGCAGCGCTTTCGTAGAAGAGGCTACGACCAAACCTTTTGGCGCTTACATAGCAGGAGCCCACAGGCGGTATATGCCTGTCTTTGAATCCTCCGGCGCTTTGCTTCTCCCATCTTTAGGTTCCGACGGACTTAAGGTTTGCTGTCCGGCTCCCGGAACTCTCAAGATCAGCAGCAACTGTCGCCGAAAGGTTTCCCTGACTACTATCACCGGTGTCAATCTCCGTACTATAATGCTGTCAGCCGGCGAGACCGTCACTATCGAAGGTCTCACACGCGATATTTACATGGTAGGAGGCATAAAAGTCACAGTCAGATAATAACTAAATCCCAAAATAAAAATGAAGTTCCTTAAGATAGCTATGATGGCAGGTGCTCTTTTGAGCACCCTGCCCTCGATGGCTCAGAAACTCGAATCGCGCAACTTCAAGGAGACAACCGATATGAAGGCTCGCTTGAACGATACGCAGGTAATCGATGAGAACAGCGGCAAGAAAGCGGCTCTGATCAAAATATACACGCCGTTTCAGAATGATGTCCTCGGCTTCGATGCAGGTCTCTTCCGGATTCTCGACAGAAAACAGGCGGGCCCCGGCGAGGTGTGGCTCTATGTGCCGGAACGAACGCAGAAAGTGACGGTAAATCACCCCAAGTATAGTCCTACTGTGATATGGTTTGATGGCATGGAGGCGGAATCCGGCAAGACTTATTCGGTGGAGCTCAACGTGGAGGGACGCAACGTAGCCCTCATCGCGTCAACCCCGAATGCTGAGATCTCTGTCGACGGAGAGCCGCAAGGTAAGTCGCCGGTCAATATGCACATGCCCCTCGGTTCCCACCTTGTGCGTGCTGAACTCGGATCGCTCCTCTATGAGGATATAGTGACAGTTACGCAGGATGGTCCCGTACAGTTCACTCTCCGTATGGAGGATGAGAATCTGAAGTTTGGCGATGTTGACATTGAGGTGGCAGATGGTGCGGAACTCTGGTTCCAGGATATCCGCGAGGGTGTCGGCTCTCTCCACAAGCACCTCAAGGCCGGCAACTATGTTGTGACCGCAAAGCTACCCGATCATGAGGATCAGACCACTGCATTCACTGTCGAGGCAGGGAAGACGAAGACTGTGACTGCAACTCCACCTGTAGCTCATCTCGGCTACCTTGAGCTCGTCACCGAACCCGCCTACGGCGTGACCGTGATGGAGGGAGACTCTGTAGTGGCGCTTCAGCCTACCATGCAGCTTCCGGTGGCTCGCTACGAATATGATTTCTCCAAAAAAGGCTACTATCCGCAGAGACTGAAGTTCCGAATCGAACGCGGCATGACACTTCGCGACACAATCCGTCTCGAGAGAATCCAGTATGTTAAGAAGAATACCGGATATGCCGCAGTTTCATTCGCTGCAAGCGGCAAACCTTCTGTTGGGTTCACAATAGGTGGCTACTACGAGAACGTAAATCTCGAACTGAGCTACAATCTCGGGCTCAGCCGAAGCAAGGAGGTGCAGTGGTTTGACCGCAATGATCATATCGAGATGGGGGCATACGACTACCGTATGGATGAGATGGCAGTACG
>CAMWQY010000099.1 GCA_947176355.1 uncultured Porphyromonadaceae bacterium | reverse complement strand
CACCTCATTTATGAATATCTATAAGAATAAAAAGCTCCGTGTGCCCTCTGTGTGAGACCTAAAAAGATATTCGCTGAATAGTTACGCATTATTGATAATAGTTTATTTAAAGTAAAAATACATTACATTATGAAGCGAATTTTATTTTGCCTCCTGATATCGGTTTTAAGCCTTGGGCTTTCAGCCCAAACCCGGCGTCCGATCGACAACAGGAATCCAATGTGGATGATCCACATAGATGTGTGGAATTCAGCTGACCCACAAAAAATCATTAATTTAATCCCTGATGAGATCAAACCATACGTGTGCATGAATCTTTCTCTATCATGCCAGTATGACAAAGAGACAAATATGTACAGGATGCCTCGCTCAGCAGTCCGCACATATAAATCTTGGGCATCCGTATGCCAGCACAACGGCCTTTGGTTTACTTGCCAGCCTGCCAGTGGCGGCCATACCCACATTCAAGATGACGACTTGGAGACATTCGAATACTTCTTCAAGACTTATCCTAATTTCTTGGGCTGGAACTATGCCGAACAGTTCTGGGGCTTTGACGAGCCGGGCGACAAGAGCAGCAGCACCCAGGAATCTCGTATCGCATTGTTTGCAAAGCTTGTAGAAATGTCGCACAAATATGGAGGCTTTCTGACTGTAAGTTTCTGCGGTAATGTCTGGAGCCACCCTCTGAATCCCTTGGGCATGATGAAACGCAACGCTGACTTGCGCAAAGCTTGTCAGGCTTATCCGGAAGCTATCCTATGGCTTTATAAATACACTACAAGCAGCTGCTTCTACAACAACGAAAGTGTCTCTTGGGGTCCCTTCGTAGCAGGCCTTGCCAACAACTATGGAGTTCGCTACGACAATTGCGGCTGGAACGGAGCACTCAGCGATATATGCGGAGAAAACACCAAGCCCTATCCCGGAGCAGCCGGTATCGGAACAGTCATGGAGCAGACATGTGTCAACGGTGGCGCCGTTTGGGACGGTCCGGAGCTAATCTGGACTGAAGATTTCCAGAATCTCAACAATTCGACCGTCAATGGCTACCAACGTCGCAACTGGGGAAAATTCCCGAACTTCGACGGCATTTGGCTTGACATGTTTGGCAAAATCATTGATGGCTCAATGTATATCCCTACAAGACAAGAAGTAGTAGAAAAGACAAAAATTGCTGTCATCAATGATGTCACGGGAGGAAATGATGAAGACAAATATGCAGCATGGGATAACCTTTACGACGGTCTTTATAAGCAGACAGACCCCTTCAACAGAAACAACGGATATTGGATGGACAATTATCTCTACTTAAAAAAGAGCGGTCGCTACGGCACTATTCCTGTAATGCTTGAAGCTTACGATGATTTAGCGAAGCAAATTCCGGCGCTCGTGAATAAATCCACCCGTAATACCCGCTGGAACACCATGAAGAAGAAGACTGACGAGTTTAATCAGTATTATCCTGAAGTGTCTGTGGGAGATTTATATGTCAATCGTTTCCGCAACCAGCTCGTCACTTATACTCCTTATTCAAACATCACCGGAAAATCTGCCACCGCAAAAATTCCACTCAAATATAACACTTGCGATACTCTTGAATTGAAATACAATATACTTTCGTCAGGTGTAATCAGAGAATATGAAGATCATATTGATTTCTATCTGAACAACTTCAGAAACGACACCACAACGAGACGAATGGACGTAATCAGAATCCACGGTCTTAGCGCTGAGCCCTCATATAAGGTCAATAAGCATGGCGACTATTACGCTTCTGTCACAAGCAGCTATAATGAGGAAAAGAATACTTATACACTAAATGTAAGGCATCTTGGTCCGGTGGATGTCACCGTTTTCTGTCAAGGAAATGCCGACAGGAAAGATGCTAACGATGCTATACCTTCTGATTATAGCTTGCCTATTCCAAAGCAACCTGAGGCATTTAATGGCAGCGTAATCATAGAGGCAGAAAACATGGACTATAAGAATGTCAAGAATGTCGCTTTCACTAATTCCGGATGGTGGGCACCCGACTATAACCAGTTTGCCGGATTAGGCTACGTAGAAATGGGTACGAACACACAGGCTTCACTAAGACATGAGTTAAATCTACGAGAAGCCGGTGACTACGACGTCGCCATACGCTATTGTAATACCTCCAAATCCGGAGATTTTGAGGTTTCTATCAACGGAGAAGTGCATAGCATAACCCTTGACAAGGTGAAGAAGAATGAATGGACAAAGATCAAGGTGCCCGCTTCATTGAAAGAAGGCACAAACACTCTGATTCTTACAAATACCGGTGCTACCTCTCCGACCATCGACCAAATAATCTACATACCAAAGGGTACTGAGGAAGAAAAATTCCTTGTGACGGTGAGAGATGCAGAAAACGGCTCTGTAAAGGCTGATCTCAGTGAAGCAGCTGAGGGGGATAAAGTCACTCTTACCGTAAATCCGCAAGAAGGATATGCTCTTAAGGAACTGAAAATAGTAAATTCAGTATTCTATTCAATGTCAGCTACTATCGAAATCGGAGAATCAGGCGAAATATCCTTCATTATGCCTGACGACAACGTAACAATCCAACCGGTCTTTGTCGATACCACATCTGTCTATAAACTCGACTTTAGAAATGTAGCCAACGGAACTATTCCTGAAGGGTGGCAATGTATCCAAGAAAACAATGAGATACATGAATATCCACAGTCTTACGGGATGGGAGCACGCACTTTCAAGGATTTCACAGGATATCAAGGGAAAGCCCTGTATTGGCGCAATGGAAGGGCAGAATATGGCGTACAATCCAAATATCCTCTTGACCTTGAAGCAGGCGACTATAAACTCACCTTTGCAATGGCGGCATGGAAAGAACATCCTATTTATAAGGTGATAATCAGAAATCTTGACTCTGACAATGCTTCAGCGCAGTCTGAGATATTCACTACCAATGTGAATGCGAACGGCAACACTTCTGCTGATCTCTCCGCAGAAGAGGAACATGAATTTGAATTCTCCATCCCTGAAAATGGCAAATATGTCATATCATTTGTCGACCAGACAAATGCAGGAGGCTATCATGAGTTCCTTCTTCTTGAATGTAAATTAAATTATGAAGGCAATTCAGGCGTAGAATCCCTCACAGAAGGAATCAAGAGAGTGCCTGCAGGCATTTACACTCCTCAAGGTCTGAAGATAAGCTCAATGCAATCAGGACTCAACATCGTCATCGAAGCAGACGGAACCGTCAAGAAAGTGATGAAGAAATAAAATCGGTCATCGGAATCCTTAAATATTAAAAAGCGCATAAGCCAAAAGCTTATGCGCTTATTTTATAGGAAGTTTGAATTAATTATTTCTGAATGAACTTTTTGCCGTTCTTAATTACGATGCCACGGTAGTTTTCATCAACCTTCTGACCGAAAATATTATAGATGATTCCGTTGTCCATGACAGTAGAGATAGTCTCGACAGCGTTTTCAAAGAGCGGGGTAAGTGTGAAATTATCGAGATAGAGATTGGCTGTCTGAGTCTTGGTAGAAGAAAGCACAATTTCATTGATTCCCTCCGGAACGTCAAACTCGACTGAAGATTCTGCCCAGGCATTGTCCTCACCTGTCTTAGCAAATTTTACGTTTCGCGCCACCACTTTACCATTTAACGTAATATTAACGCGGCTAACCTCTTCATCAGGAGCAAGATAACGTATTGTCATCTTATATCTTCCGGCCTCATCGATACGGATATGGTCACGAAGTTTTGCACCATTGTTTTTTCCGTACGACACATATCCAAGAGCTGTGAATCCGGGGATGTCAGAGCGTCCGGAGCCATTACCTGCTTTATCGATGCTTGCATAATCTGCATTCTCCCATTCCCACTGGCGAGGACCTTTGTATACAGGAGGTATCTCACAACCGTAGGTCTTCTCCCATACCGGCACCTGCATACGATCGCGGTTTGCACCTCCACACTTTACATTTATATCAAGCGGACCAAGATGTGATACGATAAGAGTAAGATTACCGTCTTTATACGATGAAGTCACATTAGAAACCTTATGATCACCTCTCTCGATTACATTATACGTCGGTTGTGAATTGCATCCCCTTATAATGATTGTATCGTTGGTAAATTCTTTAAAGTGTGTATAGTTATTCAGATAAAAATCAAGTCCGTCCTCTTTCTCTGTTACCAATCCAAATGAATACATCGGCATTGTAATAGTGACGGCATCGCATGAATTGTAGCGAAGAGCTATTGTGGATGTCTCCACCTTACGCTGCTTTTCATACTGACTGTTATTATAGACAAGCCAGTTATTATCTATACGACGCACATAAAGACTTGTCTCCGGATCATCTGCAGTCTGGGGTGAGAACATTGAATTAAACTCATCTACCTTATCAGTAGCCCCGGGCCACTCCTTATAATAATTACTTTGCTTCACTACACGACGGAATCCAAGTTCCTCTCCATTATCTACAAAAATTGTGGGAACGGTTGTATAGCGCCCGGTTTTCTTCAAATAGACTGTATCGTTGCCAAATGTGCCATTGTCAAGGGCATATAGTCCTGTGAACAGGTATCTTTGAGAGCGACGCCCTTCCCAGTTATTTGTCGTTTGTTTCTGGTCGATATCATTATAAACGGCAATCTTTGTGCTATCGATCACTTCTTGACGTGGCAAAATACGAATTACACCATCGGTAGTGAACTTACGCCATACATCCATATATACATTCGGGAACTGGGAATAAAATTCAAACTGACGTGTATTGTATCCGTCTTCTGTCTTAGCATCTTTAAGAGCACGGACACATTGATTCCAGATAAGTTCCGGGCCATCCTGCACTGTCTGCCCTGTCATCATCATGTGCTCGAGAATTGTCATACCGCCGATTGCCGGGGGCATCTTCTGCTCGTTAGACATATTGCTATAAACATGTTCAACATATCCACATTGGTCAAAACGCATTCCCCAATTGTCGCAATAGTCTGAAAGGAACACACCGAGACACATACTCTCCATGTCGTAGAAATTGCCTGAGGTGGTATATTTCTCGCAATAGATGAGGTGTTCCTTATGTTTTTTAGCAGCCTCAGCAAAAGCCGGATAGCGTTTAAACATTGTTAAAGGAGAGGTAGCATCCCATTCAGGTATCACAAGACAGTTGCTTATTACGAGATATCCACCGAATTCGTCAGCAAGGTCAAGCAAATTGACAAAATGATTCATACGGTCAGAAATCGTAGGACTTTTCAAGCCAAATGGATGAAGACCGTCGGCGTCATCAAATCCCCAGAATTGCTCGCAATAATTGAAACCTAATAGATTGGGATAATTCTCGAAGAAATATCTGTAGACATCAGTATTGTAGTCTGAGAACCAAGAATGACCGCCACTTGCAGGCTGAATCAGAGCCCAGACACGATTTTCGGCACAAGTGCGAAGCCACGACTCAGCTGTTCTGTACCCATCTTTTGTCACACTGGGAGAAGCGGAGAGAGATATATTAAATACCGTGTAAGGAAGCATATCTTCCGGTACAAGGTCGATTACTTTCTGAGGGTCGGCATTATTCCACACATCAATATGGAAAATATACATTGGTTGCTGTGGAGAAAGGGGACGCCGCATTTCGGCAGCAAAAACTTTCAAAGGCAAGAGCAATGAAAGCAAAACAGAAATAATTATTAACCGATACTTCATCTTATAAGTTAGTTTAAATGTTTAATGGTTTAAAAAGTTTAGGATTTATGTTACATTTAATAATTAAAAAAGGAGAGGTGAATCCCGACGACGGGATTCGGGCCTCTCCCTTAATATTTATATAGCAACGAATTATTTATTGACAAACTTCTTACCGTTCTTGATAACGATACCACGGTAGTTTTCGTCAACCTTCTGGCCGAATACGTTGTAGATAACGTCAGCGCTCTTAGCAGCGTTGATGCCATTGACTGCACCCGGATCAGTTCCCTTCTCGATGAAGTTGAACTTCTGAACCTTTATTGATTCTACACCTTCGGGCAGACCCCATGGAGTCTTAACAGAGTTGAGGTGCACGTATGGATAAGCTTCTCCTCTATTTTCAATTTCTTTAGCAGCCAACTCAGAGAAGTAGAATTCACATTCTCCGTTCTCATCACATGTAGGCTGACATTCAGTGATAGGTGCGCTACCACCTTCCATATCCGGACGATTGAAGAGGAGACGTAAAGTCATTCCTGGTGTACCTTTGATATAGATACCTGCGTAGCCGGTAAGGTCAGCAAATTCGCAACCGAGCACGTTGCCGGTGCCGAGAACAACCCAACCTGCACCAATGTTCTTACCTACATTGTCTTCGCCATAGAAAGGTCTTTCTGTATCGATCTCTGCAGTTTCATCCCATGCTGTCCAGTTATGCCACATATCGATGGTTATAGCCTGAGGATCTCTCTCAACTACCTTTGTGAGCACGACTTCGTCAATATAAACATAACCGGGAACAGAAGCAACTACAACTGCTTCTTCACCTTCACCTTCGGAGATAGTGCGTGCTGTAAAATAGAATGCGTCTACTTTAGTAGATATTGAATAGTATTTCTCGCCAGCAAACTCTCCTTTATCTGCAACGCCGGTATAGTTGATATCGTAGCGGCTACCCCACCATGCATTGATCTGGCCACTTATCGCATCGTTGATCACGAGAGTGCCAAGTGGATCATGTTCGTTCCATGCACTCGGTCCGAAGTCAGCTGATTCAGCTTCACCTTCCCATTCACCTTCCCAGCTACCAATAACCTTGATAGATGCGACTTCAGAGAAGTCGATAGTCTTGCCATCGAGATTGAGCATGATCTTGCCTTCACCGGTACCGTCGCATACGAAAGCAGCTTCATCTTCATCCCAGTGGATGCTTCCCTCAGCTGTGAAATCCTCTGCATGGAAAGTGTACTGGCCTTCGTCGTTCCAGTCAATCATAATCTGGGCATTTGCGCCCATAGCAGCTACGAGAGCTGCACTAAGAAGTGTAAATTTCTTCATAACATGAAGTTTTTTTGGGTTAATAAAAAATATTTGTTTGGGTTGTTTTTATGTATCTACCACAAAGCGCCTCTCCGAGGCTACTGGGCTTTTGTTTTGGACACCCCGGGCTTTAAGCCCGGGGTTATGTCATGTTTTTCTACTTGGAGGATAGTGCGTTGAGGATTGCCTCGTATGCATCGGTGCGGGCATTGTTTTTCCAAAGGTCTCCCATACCTGCGAAGATGATACCGGCACGGTTCTCTGCCTTAATGAGACGGAAATACTCTGATATGATAAATCCATAGAAGTCAGCATCAGCATTAGCCACCGACAGATTGTCGAGACGAATGAGTTTTCCTGAGGTTCCGAGCGCTGTGAAAAGATCTGTCACAGCCTGACGGTTTTCAGCTGATGCCTCGATATTATTCATTGCAACTGCTATGCCATCAATCTTAGCACCGGCATTCGTCCATGCAGCGACCTGAGTAAGCAAGCTCTGTGTCTTTGCTGCATTGCCTACAAGTCCGGATTCTCCAACATAAAACTTGGCAATGCCGGCACCACCTGCAGCTGAATATGATTTGGAAAGACAGTCGGTGACAGTCTTTACATAGTTGTCGCCCATATAGTCATTGAAGAAGAACATACCGGACATATCGTTGACAACTGCCCCATTCTCATCAAGCACAGCTTCTGACTCAGTAGAACGAAGTACGTATGGAGCAACGTCGCTCATCGGATTGGCAACCACAACATAATCAGAGATTGACGGAGCACAAGCAGTCATAACTGCGTCAGCCCAATTGCTGAAATTATCTGCGAGAGCCGCTGCCTTTTCTGCTTCATTCTTTTCAACATATTTATCAGGAACACCGGTAGTCCATCCAATCTGAATATTATCAATGAAATAGTACGAACTGTTGACATTTGGACCAAACGATAACTTCATTTCTGTCTGCTCCTTGATATCGTCGGGAAGTGCTACCTGTGTAAGATCGAGAACCATTTTGTTCATCCATGTCTGCAACGGACATCCACGTTTGTCAGGAGTATCACCGGTATAGTTATTGCGGACATCGTTGATAATAGCTACAAAATTTCTCTTCTGAGACTTGTCATCCGGACAATACAGGTCAAACACTACAGAAGTGACATTACCTATATTCATACCGTTGGGAAGAGGAATTGTAAGCACAGGATATGAGTTTCTGGCTTTGCTGCTTTCCGATCCGATTTTCAACACATGACCTTCGGCACCTGTCGGATTTTCGGCAACTACAGCCACACTTCCATTACTCATCGGATATTCTTTCCCGAGCTCGTCTCCGTCAAAGTCCTCGAAGGGGAAAGTTCCAATCGCGAGGTCTCCCTTGACGAATGTAGGAGAAATCACTTCCTCGAGATATGCCTTCGGAAGGGCATTGTAGGCAAGCATAGCTCCACCTGCAACATTCAGTCCGTCCTTAAGGAACATATCGGTCACAGGAACAAGCACGTAGTTTCCGTCCTCATTAAAGATAGTCGAATATGACAGAGCGTTGAGGTCGGTCACCATGTCGAAATTTGTCATAGCCACGCTATAGGTAAGTCCATGTGAAGCATAGTCGGCAGAATTCACTGCAAGACCGAGCTTGAAGTTAGGATTTTGAGCGCGATCTATCACACTATTGAGAGTAGCGAGAGA
>CAMWQY010000098.1 GCA_947176355.1 uncultured Porphyromonadaceae bacterium | reverse complement strand
TAAATCAAAGAAGTTACCTTCCGCCCGCTGATTGTCAATAAACTCATCCTTGTCTGTGCCTAAGAATCTTGCCATTCTCAACCTGAAATTCGGATACATATTGATCTTGTTGGAGAAAAGCATAACGGCTCCGTTGGTCAATGTTCCATTATTGAGTAAATTCCATTTTGAAAGAGTGTCCTCAATAGGGGCATTCAATGCACTGGATGGAATGCGGCCTCCATCCACACCATTTCTGATGCAACCTTGAATAAATTTCTTATTAAGATCTTCGATGGATACTCCATTTGCTGGGAGGTCTTCCCAAGAAAAGGGTTGAAGCTGATGAACGCGTATCCTCTCATCGTACATGTGCTGCGGCATAACCTTTGTGGTACTCTCCACTTTATAATATGGACATCCATGGAATGTATGTGGACGTTTTCCCCATCCCCATCCGTCAAAGTGCATGGCAATAATCTTATATCCAGGCCGGTCTGGTACGTCGATATATTGAGGACGAATATCCACTGCCGGTTCAAGGCCTGATAATGCTTGTGCGATTTCACGCTGAGTAGAATCTGTGACTTCTTGGCCAATAATTTTAAGAGACTTAGGAGTGATACCGAATATCAGCCAACCGCCTTCCGTGTTAAGGAAAGCACATGCAGCATGCATACCGTCTTTCAATTCGCCGGTACTTTTCTTCAGCTCCAAAGTCCGAGACTCATCGGAAGCAATCAGTTTTTTGAGTTCGTTAATATCCATATTAATCACTGTTCTATAAGAAACGTATCCCGGATCAAATCAGTTCACCATTTCCTGTGAAATCAGTTCTTTTCATTGCGCAAAGTTAATACTTTTTTCTTAAACTCTCACCATTTATTGGCAATGTTAATTCAACCTTATTCGGTTCGTATTTTTGGGAAATTATTGTTTTCACGAATTTGGCATAATACCCAAATTCAATACATGAGTAATATCATCAGTGTCACTACCAGTTTTTTCCCACTGTTACTTCAAGTTCCCATATGACATGATTTGGGTCTTCACACTGAACCAACATATCTTTCTTATTAATTTAAAGTCCTTGCATAATTAAATAATATTTTATTAAACTATTGACTTGAAAGAAATATTTTTGTAATTTTGCAGGTGCAGACCGTTTTGCATAAGTTCAGTCCAGAGGATATAATAGCAGGAGGGTCTGTTTAGATGCCATATTATTGTCATCTAACTATATATAATTCTAAAAGCGTTTATCCGCGCTGGTTCTTGACAACCTGAAATGTCTCGCAAACTTTTCTTATCTATGTCAAGGATTGAGCAACGGTAGATGCCCTGGTAATGTAATAACCTGCTTTCGGCATAGTATCTCGGGAGAGATATATAGCCGGACGCATCTGTTGCATATACTGGCGTGGGCTTCTGCGTTGCCGTCCGACATAGATAGGGCAATGCGAGAAGCCTCAGGTTGTAGGACGGTAACAGATACAGATTCCTACGCTTTTTTTGTATAATAGTAAATGCCAAAGAGAGGAAGACTGCGGCAAGAGTTAATTTATGTTTAAATTTAGATTTATTACATTGCTGAGTGTTATGGCATACGGTGTTTTTTCCGTATTGGCATTTGGCGCAAAGAAAATCACTATTAATGTGATTCCTGAAAATGCAACTATATATGTAGACGGACAGAAAGTTGCTACCGGGAGCTATCAGGTAACTTTCAAAGATGCTGATTTCTTTGTAATCAAGGTGGAAGCTCCAGGCTATAATACAGAAACATATAGATTGCGCAAAGATAATCCTCAAAAAACAGTTCTTTATGAACTTACAGAAGATGAAGCTCTTGCTGCATCAATAGGAGCGGAAGATGGAATTGATTTGGCAAATAAATGGTTTGACGTTACATGTAAAAAAGGATTAACTGAAGATAAGGTTTGGAAACGGCTGATGAGCGTCTGTACAAATTATTTTGACAATATTGAGGTTCGAGATAAGAGTGCAGGATGGATTAAAACATCATGGAGAGTTTCAAATTTTAAGAAAAAAACTGTACGCACTCGCCTTGAAGTTCGAATGAGTTTTACGGATGATAATGTGCTAAGTTATCGAGCCCGTATTTCTGTTCAGATTAAGAATAATGATTGTCGAGGAGAACAATGTTTTAAGAACTATGATCGTGTGCTTCGTTATTTTGAACCTTTGATTCAAGAACTTCAAACATCAGTAGGAGGTGGAGAGTAATACTATGAAAAGATTATTGATAATACTCTTTGCTTTTGGTATGTCCGTAATGATAGGGGAAGCTAAGATATCATTTGGTAATTTCTCGAAAGCAGGTTTTTTGTCGGCAATTAAAGAACAAACTGAAAGGCTCCGAAACATTGAAAATAAGAATAAGAAGGAGAACAAAAATGATACTGATGATGTAGCCGACACTGAAACTTACGATACCACTGATTTCCAGTCAGATGAAATGGACTCATCTGATGTGAAAAATTTTTGTGTAAATATCGATGATACTCGTTATCAGTGGTCGCAAGGAAAATCGAAAGATCAAGAAGCATTGATGTCAAGCAAGGGGCTAAAAATAAACAATAAAGTTGAAGATGATATTTATGTGTCTACAGTAGAATTACCAATTGTGGTAGAGAACGATGATTTTGTCTTTGGAGTAGTGGCCTCAACTGAGAAGTTAAATGACAAAACGGGTTGGGTGCTTCTATTTGACTATCAAGATAATCATAACTTTAAAGCTATCGTAATAAGTAAAGAGCAATTTCAATATATGGTATTTCATGATGGTAGATCAAGCATAGTAAAAACAGGATTGGTAAAATTCCCTAAAAAATCATCGATAAATACTTTTTATATTTTGCGTGAAGCTTCCATCGTTAGATTTTTCCTTAACGATGTCGAATATGATGTATTTAAGAATGTTGTCATCAAAAATCCCATATTTGGTGTAGGTGTTAAGGGTAAGACTTCAATAATCATCCAGAAAATGATATTTGACTTTAAAACGAGTGAAGAAGATATAGAACAATCAACCACTTAAAATTAAGACTTTTAAATAAGACTCTTGTTTTTCAAATCTCTCGTACGGTCTTTACACGTGATTTTAAATCACAAGAAAGATGAGTAAAGTTATAAAGAATTCTAAATATTGAAAATGTGGTAACCAGACAATTTTTGTCAGAGTTCACCACATTTCTGCTTTATCTATATTTTGAATCACCACACATACGGCTAGTAATAAAGTGACATCTGTTCTAAATATTCTTTTTCGTATGAAAAATGTAGCTACACATAGCTCTTTGATAATTTTATGAACAAGATGGAGGGGTGAAACCTTATATTATTGAACATTTAAACCTTAAACTATATTTAGAATAGAAAGACACATTAATTATGAAGAGGACAATATACTCATATTTTAAGGAAATCGTAAGGAAACATCCCGAGAATAACGCTATAATAGAGGAAGACCGTACACTTTCTTTCAAGGATCTTGATGAGATGGTGGATGCAATCTGTGCTAAATTCTATGACCAAAAGCCCAAATCGGTCGGCATCGTTATGCATCATGGAGCTGAACAGATAGCTGCGATGCTGGCTGTGCTGAAAAGCGGTGCATTCTATGTCCCGGCTGAGCCTTCCCTTCCTCAGGAGCGCATCGACTATATGATGCAAACTGCTGAGGTGGATTTTATTATAAAAGATAATTATTGCAAGCATCTCAAGCATACAGATAAGGAGATGGAAGACCGAAGCGAGCCTGATGGACTTGCATATATTCTATATACTTCAGGCACATCAGGGAAACCAAAAGGTGTGAGCGTGGAGAACCATTCCGTAGTGAACTATTGCGAGGCATTCGAAGATGAATTCCATACAGGTCCCGGCGATGTAATGCTACAATATTCGGTATGCTCTTTCGACATATTCGTTGAGGAAGTCTACACCACGCTTCTAAATGGAGCTGCTTTGTGCATCCCGTCTCATGCCGTTCATAACGGATCGCTCATGGGGCTTATGAAGTTTGTCGACAGACATGGAGTGACAATCATAGACGGATTCCCATATCTGCTTGCCGAGATGAATAAACTTGATTATATTCCGAAGTCCGTAAAACTGATAATCAGCGGAGGCGATGTGATTCGCGCAAGCTACATCACACGTCTCAAAGATCTTGGTATAAAGATATACAATACGTATGGTCCCAGCGAAACGACGGTATGCTCCAATTATTTCCGCGTCGATAACGCTGAGCCTCTTGAAGACGGGACTTTCCCTGTCGGCAAGGCTGTCAAAGGTGTAGAAGTAAAGATAATGGACAAGAATCTTAAGGAAGTGCCTAAAGGAAATGTCGGTGAGATTTGCATCTTTGGAGAGGGTGTGAGCCGTGGATATATCAACAATGCCCCGGAACAGAAAAACTTCGTGACACTGTCTAACGGCACACGGATGTACCGTAGCGGAGACCTTGGGTATGAACTGCCGGATGGAAACATAGCATTCTTGCATCGCCGTGACGACCAGGTGATGATTCTCGGGAAGCGAGTGGAACCTGAGGAGGTGGAAAACGTGCTCAATACCTGCCCGGAAGTAGAACGTGGTGTAGTCCGTGCATTCAAGGATGAGCAAGGACTTCATTATCTGACCGCATATTTGATCCCTAAAGATGGAGCTACACTTAAGGATATAAGGAAATATCTGACCGATAGACTTACCGACTTTATGGTGCCGGAATTTTTCGTAAAAGTAAAGGAAATTCCTCTCACAAGAAGGGGTAAAGTTGATGTGGAGGCTCTACCGGTTGTCATGAAGGAAGGAGGAGTTTGATGGTCACCTTGAGAGAAATAAAGAATATTGACATGCTCATGTCGTGGCGTGAAGAGGTGATTAATAATGTTTTCGGTGAGCAACCGACACATAAGTTGCTTGAAGCTAACAGACTGTATTATGAAAATCATATTGCCTACGGCACACATGTTGCCTTTGTGGCATCGTATGACGGTGTGGAATGTGGATGTGGGGCTGTTTGCTTTACCGACGAATTGCCATCGCCAGATAATCCTACAGGGCGGTGTGCATATCTTATGAACATTTATGTCCGTGAGCCTTTACGGAAACATGGCATAGCGCATCATATCGTTTCGCACCTTATAGAGGTGGCTAAGAAGCGGAGATGCGGTAAGATCTATCTTGAAACCACAACTGATGGTAAATCTGTATATAGTTCTTTGGGCTTTAAGGATATGCCCGATATGATGAAATATTATGGAAAAGAGAATTGAAATTGAAAACTTAAGCTGTCTTTGCAGCAATGCTGTTAGCAAAGACAAGATTGCATATATACTTTATCCGATGGATATGCTTGCCGGTTGGATTGAGCCGGCAGCGCGGAAATATGGTGTGACTATTGTGGCTGTGACCGGTATGGACTGGCAAAATGTGTTCAGTCCATGGCCCGCGCCCGGTGTGCCTAAGGGGGATCCTGATTTCAAGGGAGAGTCACCTGAGTTCCTGAAGCTTTTGCAAGAAAAAGTTATTCCGCAGGTAGAGAGTGAATTGGGAATGTCTCCAAGTGCAGAGCGCAGCCTTGTCGGAGTGTCAATGTCCGGGCTATTTGCCTTGTGGCAGTGGATGGTCTGCGACACATTTATCAATATTGCCTCCCTATCAGGATCGTTTTGGTATGAGGGTTTTATGGAATGGATGAAATCGCGCACGATTCCTGCAAAAATTGGCAAGGGATATTTCTTGCTCGGAGATCAGGAAGCAAAGTCTAAGGTGTTTGGAACAGTGGGTGTCAATACCCAAGAGATAATTACATTGCTACGCGATGCAGGAATTGACGTAGAGTTCCAAAGCGTCCCCGGCAACCATTATTCCGACCCTATTCCCCGTCTTGACAGAGCTTTCACGGCACTATACCTTCAATAGGATATCACTTACCTATCAAGGTTTTCTTTCCGTTGACTATGTATATTCCCGGGGAAAGAGGTCTTGATTCCACAGGATTGCCATTAAGGTCAAAAATAGTATCGCATTTTTTACCTTCATTGGGAATTCCAGCTACACTTGTTGATGAAGTCAATGAGATTTTCAGTGAAATACTGCCGTTGCCAAGAAACTGCTTGAGATTGTCAGCCGTTGCCCCGTCAATTTTTCCCAATCGTGTATAGCTCCATGAATTGGTGCCGTAAAAGATTACCATATTATTACCCTGATAGAGCATAATATCTCCAGGCCCTGTTGTAATCTGGGAGTTTGATGTCGTGAAGGATTGGGGAAGCGCTCCGACCTTCTCAAAACCGCCATAGTCGCTCATCTGGATGGTAATGGGTCCCTTTTCAAGTAGCGCTTTTAATTCTTGGGTCGCGGCATTATCCACCAATGTCGCGGTCATCGTCTTTTCGCCTACAGTAAGCAGAATTTTAGTTTGGGAGAATGCCATGACTGATATCGCTGTCAATAATGATAATAAAAATATCCTTTTCATATTTCCTTTAGAACTTTAGCAGGAATCCCTCCTACGACCGTGCGTGCCGGAACATCCTTGTTCACAACTGCACCTGCAGCTATCACTGCGCCAGCGCCTATAGTGACACCCTGTAAAATGGTTACATTTGCACCAATCCAGACTTTATCTCCGATTCTCACGGGTGCCGGAATCATATCTGCGCGACGGTCAGGATCCATAGCATGATTGAGGGTTGCTATGACGCAGTTGTGGCCGATAAGCACATCATCACCGATTGTAATTCCTCCTTGATCCTGAAACTTGCATCCGGAATTGATAAATACGCGTTTACCGAACTTCATGTTCTTGCCGCAGTCTGTATAAAATGGAGGGAACAGCCCGAAACTCTCATGGATCTCAGTTCCGGTCAATTCCGACATAAGGGCTATGATCTCTTCATGATTATGATAGGAGTTGTTGATCTGCATTGTTATGCGGATTGCTTCCTGACTTAACTCATGCATCTTGGCATGGATGGGAGATCCTCCGGGGATAACATCCCCGGAGTCCATAATACGGATAAATTCTTCAGTGGTCATTTCAGATTCTCCTTATAAAATGCCGCGATTTCGTCAAATGGAATAATGTCGATCTGATCGTAAAGGTCGCAGTGGCTGGCTCCTTTAATAGTCAGCATCTGTTTGTTGTCACCTTTAAGCTTGGCGAATGTATCTTTGCCGAAGTAGTAGGAATGAGCCTGGTCGCCATGCACTATGAGCACTGCATTGTCCAACTCATCAGCATATTCGAAGAACTTGAAATTTACAAATGGAAGTGCTGATGTGGCGTTCCATCCGTCGGTGGAGTTGCCGGATCTGGGATGAAATCCTCTCGGGGTCTTATAATAGGCGTGGTAGTCTTTCACGAATTGTGGGGCATCGTCGGGAAGGGAATCCACTACCCCACCGGCGCGGGTGTATGCTCCGTTGCGATAGTCTTCTGTGCGTTGCTTTGCCATTGCCAGTCGCTTGGCATTGCGCTGCTCCTTGGAATCTTCGGAATCGAAATAGCCGTTTGCGCTTACACGTGTCATATCATACATGGTTGAAGCCACAGTGGCCTTTATACGGGGATCATTGATTGCTGCCTCAATCGCTATTCCGCCCCAACCACAAACTCCAAGTATACCGATGCGGTCAACATCCACGTTAGGCTGGGTGGAGAGAAAGTCTACTGCTGCGGAAAAATCCTCGACATTTATGTCTGGCGATGCTACTCTGCGTGGGTTTCCACCGCTTTCACCTGTGAATGAAGGGTCGAATGCAATTGTAAGATAACCACGTTCGGCAAGCTGCTGGGCATAAAGACCACTGGATTGCTCCTTCACGGCGCCGAAAGGTCCGCTTACGGCTATTGCCGGAAGTTTGCCGGAGATTCCTTTGGGAGTATACATGTCGGCGACTAAGGTGATGCCATAACGATTTACGAAAGTCACCTTACTGTGGTCTACTTTGTCACTTTTAGGGAAAACCTTGTCCCATTCCTGAGTGAGATTCAATTGCTCTATCGGAGCAATGGAGAGGTTGGTATTCGGATTGTTCATAGTCTGTGAGTTTGATGCGAACGACGCTGCAAGCAGCATCATTGCGCTTACCATTATTTTCTTCATAAAAATTGTATTCTTATCTGACTGCAAAATTAGTAAGTATTATTGACACAAACTTACCTCAATTACTAAAATACCGACCACAATCGCGGATATCCTTGGTTTTTAGGCTTGCACCTCTATGATAAGTTCTGAAATAGAAATACGTGATGAGATTGAGAAATTTGTGATTATTCTATGTTGTTTAAATAAAAAGTATTATATTTGCAAGACAAAAACACGTATTTATGAAACTCATAGAGCTTAATATCCAGCACATCTTTGAACTATGCAGGTTATATAAGGTTAAGTCGCTTGCTGTCTTTGGGTCTATTTTGACAGATAGATTTAATGAGCATAGTGATGTGGATTTGCTTGTTGATTTTGAGCCGATGGATCATGAGAGGTTTGACTATGTAAGTAATTATTTTAATTTTCGTGATGCATTGGAATTGTTATTTAATCGTAAGGTTGATTTGATAGAAGAAAAAGCATTGCGTAACAAGTATTTTATCTCGAATATCAACCGCACAAAACAAATAATATATGGCTAAAGAAGAGGTATTGGCATATCTTCAGGATATGTTGTTTGAATAATAATTGTACTTTGATTAAAACAATAGTTCGTTAATTTTAGAATAAATCATGCAGAGTCTCTGACCCCGAAGAA
>CAMWQY010000097.1 GCA_947176355.1 uncultured Porphyromonadaceae bacterium | reverse complement strand
GCTTCTACAGCCTCGACATCTACTACAGATGCATAGTCGTCGGTAATGTTCATGGCTGCGAGTTCGTCTTTGTTGGCAACAACAATACGATTGTACTCACGCAGACCTGTACCTGCAGGAATCAAGTGACCGCAGATTACGTTCTCCTTCATACCCTCAAGATAGTCGGTCTTGCCATTGATGGCAGCCTCGTTGAGCACTTTGGTAGTTTCCTGGAAGGAAGCAGCACTCATGAAGCTTGAAGTCTGAAGGGCGGCACGTGTGATACCTTGGAGCACTTGCTCTGAAGTAGCCGGCATTGCGTCGCGAACTTCCATCACCTTGAGGTCTTTGCGCTTCAATGAAGAGTTCTCATCGCGAAGCTTACGCTGAGTGATGATCTGACCCTTGCGATAGTTGGTAGAATCACCGGCATCGGTGATTACCTTCTTACCCCATATCTGATCGTTCTCTTCCATAAAGTCGCGCTTATCTACTACCTGCTGCTCAAGGAATCGAGTATCACCCGGATCAAGGATATTTACCTTGCGCATCATCTGGCGAACGATAACCTCAAAGTGCTTGTCGTTGATCTTCACACCCTGCATACGGTATACGTCCTGAACCTCATTCACGATATATTCCTGAACAGCTGTCGGGCCCTTGATGTTGAGGATATCACTCGGAGTGATGGCACCATCAGAAAGCGGAGTGCCTGCACGCACATAGTCATTCTCCTGAACAAGGATTTGCTTAGAAAGGGGCACAAGATATTCCTTAGTTTCACCAAGCTTCGAAGTGACAGAAATCTCACGGTTACCACGCTTGATCTTTCCAAACTTAACCTCACCGTCGATTTCGCTTACGACAGCAGGGTTGCTCGGGTTGCGGGCTTCGAAAAGCTCAGTAACTCGCGGAAGACCACCGGTGATGTCACCTGCATTACCTGCAGCGCGAGGAATCTTCACAAATACCTGACCCGGTTCGAGTGTGTCGCCATCCTCAATCATAAGGTGAGCACCTACAGGAAGTGAATAGCTACGGATTTCAACGCCATCTGCATCAATCAGACGGGCTGCAGGCACCTTATTACGGTCTTTCGACTCGATCATGATCTTGTCGCGCATACCGGAAGCCTCGTCACTTTCAACACGGAAAGTCACACCTTCCTCTACATTCTCAAACTGAACAGTACCACCCTCTTCAGCAACGATAACGGCGTTGAACGGGTCCCATTCGCAGATCATATCTCCCTTGGTGACCATATCGCCATCCTTGAAATAGAGGCGTGATCCGTATGGAATATTGGCATTTGTCAGTACGATACCGCTCTTAGGCTCTACGATGCGCATTTCACCCATACGGCCTACCACGATATCCACTCCATCCTTATTCTTGATAGTACGGAGTTCTTCAAATTCGAGGCGACCGTCATGGCGTGCAGTGACATCCTTCACTGCAGAAACGTTACCTGCAACACCACCGACGTGGAACGTACGGAGAGTAAGCTGAGTACCCGGCTCACCGATAGACTGAGCAGCGATTACGCCGACAGCCTCGCCCTTCTGCACCATACGGTGGTTGGAAAGATTTCTGCCATAGCACTTGGCACAAACACCCTTCTTAGACTCGCAAGTAAGCACCGAACGGATCTCAACAGATTCGATAGCTGAATTTTCAATCTTCTCAGCAATAGCTTCTGTGATTTCTTCTCCTGCGTGCACAAGAATTGAATCATCGTGAGGATCGCGAACATCGTGAACAGATACACGACCAAGGATACGCTCTGAAAGAGTAGCGACAACTTCCTCATTATTCTTGATTTCAGTACATACAAGACCTCTGAGAGTTCCGCAATCTTCCTCGTTGATGATCACATCGTGAGCCACGTCTACAAGACGACGAGTCAGATAACCGGCATCGGCAGTCTTAAGCGCGGTATCGGCAAGACCCTTACGGGCACCGTGGGTGGAGATAAAGTATTCGAGCACGCTCAGGCCCTCCTTGAAGTTAGCAAGAATAGGGTTCTCAATGATCTGACCACCCTCTGCACCTGCCTTCTGAGGCTTAGCCATAAGGCCACGCATACCGGAAAGCTGACGAATCTGGTCTTTAGAACCACGGGCACCTGAATCAAGCATCATATAGACGGAATTGAAGCCCTGCTGGTCTTCCTCCATCTGCTTCATCAGTGTGTCAGCAAGTTTCTTGTTGACATTTGTCCAAACATCAATCACCTGATTGTAACGGTCATTACCGGTAATCATACCCATCTGATAGTTCATCAGGATTTCTTCAACCTGCTCATTGCCCTTAGCAACGTATTCAGCCTTTTCCTTCGGAATGATGACGTCTCCAAGGTTGAACGACAGACCTCCGCGGAATGCCATCTTATATCCAAGGTTCTTGATATCATCGAGGAACTGAGCAGAGCGAGTCACACCGCAAGTCTTAATCACTTTTGTAATGATGTTGCGAAGTGATTTCTTAGAGATGATCTCGTTGACATATCCGATTTCCTTGGGCACATACTGGTTGAAGAGCACGCGGCCTACGGAAGTGTTTTCTTTGAGTATCTTTACAGGATTACCATTTTCGTCTACATCATCTACAAGAACTGAAACCGGGGCGTGAAGATCAAGACGACCCTCGTTATATGCAATTTCTGCCTCTTCAGGACCATAGAACTTAGCACCTTCTCCCTTAGTGCCGGGACGGAGCTTCGTGATATAGTAAAGACCAAGCACCATGTCCTGAGAAGGCACGGTGATAGGCGCACCGTTGGCAGGGTTAAGGATGTTGTGGGCTCCGAGCATCAGCATCTGCGCCTCAAGGATAGCCTCATTGCCGAGTGGCAAATGGACTGCCATCTGGTCGCCGTCGAAGTCGGCGTTGAATGCCGTACATGCAAGCGGGTGGAGCTGGATAGCCTTGCCTTCGATCATCTTTGGCTGGAATGCCTGAATACCAAGTCGGTGAAGTGTCGGAGCACGGTTCAGAAGCACCGGATGACCCTTCATCACGTGCTCAAGGATATCCCAAACTACGGGCTCCTTACGATCTACGATCTTCTTTGCACTCTTTACAGTCTTCACAATTCCGCGCTCGATCAGCTTGCGGATCACGAATGGCTTGTAGAGTTCAGCTGCCATAAGTTTTGGAATACCACACTCGTGCATCTTCAATTCCGGACCTACGACGATAACCGAACGAGCTGAATAGTCGACACGCTTACCGAGAAGGTTCTGACGGAAACGACCCTGCTTGCCTTTAAGAGAATCTGACAGAGACTTAAGAGGACGGTTGACATCGCTCTTCACGGCAGAAGCCTTGCGAGAGTTGTCGAGAAGTGAATCGACAGCCTCCTGAAGCAGACGCTTCTCATTTCGGAGGATCACCTCCGGAGCCTTGATCTCTATGAGTCGTTTCAGACGATTGTTGCGGATGATGACCCTACGATATAGATCATTAAGGTCAGAAGTTGCAAAGCGTCCGCCATCGAGAGGCACAAGAGGGCGAAGTTCCGGTGGTATCACCGGGATAGCCTTCAGAATCATCCATTCAGGCTTATTGACATCCTTAGAAGCAAGGAAAGAGTTGACCACCTGAAGACGCTTCAGAGCCTCTGTCTTACGCTGCTGTGAGCCTTCTGTGTGGGCACGGTCGCGAAGATCGGCTGCAAGCGCTTCAAGGTCAATATTCTGAAGCAACTCATAGATAGCCTCGGCACCCATCTTAGCGATAAACTTGTTGGGATCATCATCAGGCAGAAGCTGATTGCCTTCAGGGAGCTGATCCAAGATGTCAAGATACTCTTCTTCAGAGAGAAGGTCGAGACGAGCCAACCCCTTGCCGGCATCCTTGCCGCTGATTTTCTCACCATCGCGAGTGTCGGTGATGATATTGGCAGCAGCTCCCGGCTGAAGCACCACGTAGCGCTCATAGTAGATCACTGAGTCGAGCTTCTTTGACGGAAGACCAAGAAGATAGCCTATCTTGTTGGGAAGCGAACGGAAATACCAGATGTGAGCCACAGGGACCACGAGTTCAATGTGGCCCATACGCTCACGGCGCACTTTCTTTTCTGTCACCTCTACACCGCAACGGTCGCAGACGATTCCCTTATAACGGATGCGCTTGTATTTGCCGCAATGGCACTCATAGTCTTTCACCGGGCCAAAAATCTTCTCGCAGAAAAGTCCGTCGCGTTCGGGCTTGTATGTGCGATAATTGATGGTCTCCGGCTTCAATACCTCACCACTCGACATTTCCTTGATCTTCTCTGGCGATGCCAGACCAATCGTGATTTTGGAAAAGTTACTCTTAATTTTATTATCTTTCTTGAAAGCCATAGGTTTTCCTTCTATGTTGTCCCGCAACCGAATCAGTATAATACTGATTCGTGCGGGGAGTTTTAATTGTTATGGTTGATTCACACTCTTAGTCAAGTGTGACACTCAATCCGAGTCCGCGCAACTCATGGAGGAGCACGTTGAGAGATTCAGGGATACCTGGATTTGGCATTGGATCGCCCTTCACGATAGCCTCGTAAGCCTTGCTGCGGCCATTTACGTCGTCGCTCTTGATAGTCAAGATTTCCTGGAGAATATGGCTGGCACCGAATGCTTCAAGCGCCCAAACCTCCATCTCTCCAAAACGCTGACCACCAAATTGAGCCTTACCGCCGAGAGGCTGCTGAGTAATGAGTGAGTACGGACCAATCGAACGAGCATGCATCTTGTCTTCTACCATGTGACCCAGCTTAAGCATGTAGATCACACCTACTGTAGCCGGCTGGTCGAAACGATCTCCTGTGCCGCCATCATACAGGTAGGTCTTGCCATAGCGTGGAAGTCCTGCCTTGTCGGTCCATTCGTTGAGGTCATCCAAGCTTGCGCCGTCGAAAATCGGAGTAGCAAACTTCTCGCCTAATTCGCGACCTGCCCATCCGAGAACGGTCTCGAAAATCTGACCAAGGTTCATACGGGAAGGCACACCAAGAGGGTTAAGCACGATATCTACAGGCGTACCATCCTCGAGGAACGGCATATCTTCCTGTCTTACCACACGGGAGACGATACCCTTATTACCGTGGCGTCCTGCCATCTTGTCGCCGACACCAATCTTACGCTTCTTGGCAATATATACCTTAGCCATCTGCATGATGCCGGAAGGAAGCTCATCACCAATGGTAATGTCAAATTTCTTACGGCGGAGTTCGCTGTCGATCTCTTTATACTTGCGCACGTAGTTGGTCACGAGTTTCATGATCATTCCGTTGATGCGCTCATCATCAGTCCAATTGCTCAGATTGACAGTCTCATACTTGAAGTCTGCCCAGTTTACACCGTTGAATTTCTGACCCTTCTGGATGATTTCATCTCCAAGGAAATCCTTTACTCCGGCAGATACCTGGCCGTTGAGAAGCTTCTGCATCTTGCCTACCATTATCTGGGTGAGAGCATCAAGCTTTTCCTTGTATTCCTTGTCGAGAGCTTCGGTAAGTTCAGCAGCAGCCTTGCGGGAAGTCTTGGTCTTGACTGCCTTTGAGAAGAGATTGGTGCCGATTACCACACCCTTCAACGATGGGCTTGCCTTAAGAGAAGCATCTTTCACTTCACCTGCCTTGTCGCCGAAGATGGCACGGAGCAACTTCTCTTCCGGAGTCGGATCACTCTCACCCTTCGGTGTGATCTTACCGATCATGATATCGCCCGGCACCACGTATGCACCTACACGGATGATACCACGTTCGTCAAGGTCCTTGGTAGCATCTTCGCTGACATTCGGGATATCCGAGGTCAATTCCTCCATACCACGTTTTGTCTCGCGCACCTCAAGAGTGTATTCATCCACATGGACTGAAGTCAGAATATCTTCCTTCACCATACGCTCGTTGAGCACGATGGCATCCTCATAGTTGTAGCCTTTCCAAGGCATGAATGCCACCTTAAGGTTGCGGCCAAGAGCTAACTCTCCATTCTCTGTGGAGTATCCTTCAGTCAGGATATCACCTTTTTCTACTTTCTGACCTACCACGCAGATAGGACGGAGGTCGATGGTGGTGCCCTGGTTAGTGCGACGGAACTTAGGAATCTTATATTCCTTTAAAGCCGGTTCGAATTCTACGAATTCCTCGTCTTCATTTCTGTCATACTGAATGCGGATAGTTGTAGCATCCACATATTCGATCGTGCCTGAGCCTTCAGCCATAATCTGAGTGCGGGAGTCGCGGATAAGCTGTCCTTCGATGCCAGTACCCACGATAGGAGCCTCGCTGCGCATGAGAGGCACAGCCTGACGCATCATGTTAGAGCCCATGAGCGCACGGTTGGCATCATCATGCTCAAGGAAGGGGATCAGAGATGCAGCGATAGATGCGATCTGAATCGGCGCCACGTCCATAAGTTGGATTTCGGAAGGAGGCACGATCGGGAAGTCAGCATCCTGACGAGCCTTCACTTTGTCGCGGATAAAGCTTCCGTCATCATTAAGCGGTGCGTTACCCTGTGCGATATTAAGACCCTCTTCCATCTCTGCAGTCAGATAGATTACATCTTCATTATTGAGGTCAACTACACTATCAGTGACCTTTCTATATGGAGTCTCGATGAAACCGAGGTTGTTGATCTTCGCATATACGCAAAGTGAGGATATAAGACCGATGTTCGGACCTTCAGGAGTCTCAATCGGACATAGACGACCATAATGGGTATAGTGTACGTCGCGCACCTCAAATCCGGCACGTTCACGGCTAAGACCACCGGGGCCAAGGGCAGATAGACGGCGCTTGTGAGTGATTTCAGCAAGTGGGTTGGTCTGATCCATGAACTGAGACAATGCATCAGTGCCGAAGAATGTGTTGATTACGCCGGAAATCGTCTTGGCATTGATCAAGTCAGTAGGAGTGAACACCTCGTTGTCGCGTACATTCATACGCTCACGGATGGTGCGGCTCATACGGGCAAGACCGATATTGAACTGATTGTAAAGTTGCTCGCCTACAGTACGTACGCGGCGGTTTGACAAGTGGTCGATATCGTCGACATCGCTCTTGTTGTTGATCAGTTCGATAAGATATTTGATTATCTCCACGATATCCTCACGAGTAAGTACCCTTACATCCATTGGAGTGGAGAGCGACAATTTCTTATTGATTCTGTAACGGCCAACATCACCAAGATCGTAACGCTTCTCACTGAAGAAAAGGTTTTGGATCACTTCGCGAGCCGAGGCATCATCTGGTGGCTCTGCGTTGCGAAGCTGACGGTAGATGTATTGGATAGCCTCTATCTCCGATTTGGAGTTATCTTTTGAGAGAGTATTGAAAATGATGCTGAAGTCTGAAGCATTCGCATCCTGATTCTCAAGCATGATAGTCTTTACGCCTGAATCAAGGATAGCCTGAATATTATCTTCTGTGATTTCAGTTCCACGATCAAGTACCACTTCGTTACGCTCGATAGTCATTACCTCACCGATTTCATCGCTGCTGAGGTCTTCAATCCAGGACTTGAGCACCTGTCCGGCAAGTTTTCTGCCGATCACCTTCTCAAGGTTAGACTTAGTGACTTTCACTTCTTCGGCAAGATTGAAGACTTGAAGAATGTCTTTGTCGCTTTCAAGTCCGATAGCACGTAGAAGAGTGGTAACAGGAAGTTTCTTCTTACGGTCAATGTAAGCATACATCACATTGTTGATGTCGGTAGCAAACTCTATCCAGCTTCCGCGGAACGGGATAATTCTGGCTGAATAAAGTTTCGTACCATTAGCATGCATGCTCTGTCCGAAGAAGACACCCGGGGAACGATGGAGCTGAGATACAACAACTCGTTCTGCACCATTGATAATGAAAGTACCTTGATCCGTCATGTAAGGGATAGGACCAAGATATACGTCTTGAATACTTGTATCGAAGTCCTCGTGATCCGGGTCTGTACAATAAAGCTTAAGTTTAGCTTTCAGAGGGACACTATAAGTAAGGCCTCTTTCAAAGCACTCATCGATAGTGTAGCGAGGAGGATCGATGTAATAGTCGAGAAACTCGAGTACGAAATTGTTGCGAGTGTCTGCAATCGGGAAATTCTCGGCAAACACTTTGTAGAGACCCTCGTTCTTCCTATCTTCCGGTGGCGTGTCAAGCTGCAGGAAATCTCTGAAAGATTTCAGCTGCACCTCAAGGAAATCCGGAAATGGATACGGATTCTTCACAGTTGCGAAGTTCACACGAGGTTTTGCAATTGTATTCTGTGACATTATAATAAGATTAATCTGTTTGGATAGCTTTTATATAGGAGCTAATACCGCGCCTGATTTCTTTAAAAAGTGTTAACATCTATTAAATTTCAATAAAAACCCTAATTTAATAGACGCCATAATACACAAATAATTTTCAGATTAACCTCTCCAATAAAGAAAGGAATCTGAAAACCTGCGGGATCATCAGAGCTAAGATACATGACAAGCATCTTCGCTTCATCCGATATGCGCACTATGAGATAAAAAAACCGAATTCCCCTGCCCTATTGCAGGGGAATCGGTCTATGCTGCTATTGAATGATTACTTAAGTTCAACTTCAGCGCCAGCATCTTCGAGCTGCTTCTTGAGACCCTCTGCGTCTGCTTTGGGAAGACCTTCCTTAACAACGCTTGGAGCGCCGTCAACGAGTTCTTTAGCTTCTTTAAGACCAAGACCAGTAAGTTCCTTAACGAGCTTAACTACTGCGAGCTTGCTTGCGCCCGGAGCCTTAAGTACTACGTCGAAGTTAGTCTTTTCTTCTGCTGCAGGTGCACCTGCTGCGGGGCCTGCTGCTACTGCAACTGCTGCAGCTGCGGG
>CAMWQY010000096.1 GCA_947176355.1 uncultured Porphyromonadaceae bacterium | reverse complement strand
ACGCCAAGACGGTAAAAGCTATAATATGTCGTAATATCCTCATTGTGTCAACGATTAACGATTAAGTAGGAATGCATAATGCATAATTCATAATGCATAATTGTTTGTCTTTGAGATACAGGCGATAATGCTTAACGCTACTCGTCGGAATATTCCTTTATCCTCGCGTCGATCCCTTCCAAAATGTCGGTCTCTTCTCCCGGGTAGTTCTCTTGAAGGCTCTTCAGGTATTCCACGGCTAAATAATCATTGCCGTCGGCGTGATAAGCGTCGGCAAGCAATATGAATCCACGTGCCAACCAGTAAGCGTGGACTGATCCAGCATCTGTGAAAGCTTCGAGAGTGGTCAGTGCATTCTTGGTGTCTCCTTGCTCCAAATACCAGTTGCCGAGCTCTACGGCAGCCTTTGCCCCGGATATGGAGTTTGGTGATGCTGCCAGACGTCGCAAGGCGTCTTCTCCAGCCTTGCTCTGCGAGCTATGTAGCAATCCTGAAGCCTCATAGAATCGAGCTTCCTCAGCATCTTCTGCGCTTACTCCGCCCATGGCAAGGAGGCGGCGTGCATAGTCGGTACGTTGACCGGCATTCTGCGTAGTACGCATGACTCCTGCAATTGCTTCAGGAGCGAACTCCGGACCGCCACGTTGCTCCAGATCAAGATAGTTGGCGAGCGCCTTCTTCATGTCGCCTGCATTTTCAAGCAGGTCGGCACGGAGGAATAGGGCGGCGGGCACCTGTGGGGCATCGCTTCGAGTCGAGAGGAGTTTGTCGAGATATATGAGAGTCTTTGCAGCGTCGCCCTCGCTATCGGCAGCCTCAGCAAGGTCCATTAGTGCATTGGCGAGATAGCGTCCGTCAGGGAAGTCGCTGATATATTGCTCAAGGAGAATGGTATTGCTCTGGTTGGCGGCGTATGCGGTCTCGGCAGCCTCGAATGTGATGGCATCCATCTCATCGGGGTCTATCTGCGGAGCTCCTTTGATGCCTTCGAGGAAGCGAGCATATTCTTTCAGGCTCCCGTCGGCAGCCGTGATGCGCCGCATTTCGTCGTTGGAGATGGAGGCTTCTTCGCTGGTGGGCCACATTTTGATGATCTCCATATAAGCTTCCTTGGCTTTCCCCTCATCACCCTGCTTCATGTATGCGAGTGCAAGAGAGAGGGAGCCGGAGCGGCTCTTATTGTCTTTGGGATATTCGCGGCGAAGCCTTTCGAAGTATGGGGCAGCCTTATCAGGCTGGTCGAGGGCAGCCATCGTCTTACCGGCTTCAAGAAGCACCTCGGGAGTCCACTTAGAAAAAGGCTTATCCTTCAAGAAGGCATTTAGTTTCTTCATCTTTGAGTCGGTGCCTTCTGTGACTCCAACCACTACAGCATAGCGGAAAGTGGCATAATCTGAATCTCCAGCCCCTTCACGCGAAGCCCGCTGGAACATATCGGCAGCTTTCTGGTATTCACCGAGGTAGAGCAGACAGTCGGCAACGCGCACCATCGCATCTCCTTTCATAGAAGAGGGAGCATTGCGGTTTTCAGCCACTTCTGCGAAGTTTTTCCGGGCATCGCCCCATTCTTTCAGTTTAAATTGGGCGTATGCCAGCCCGTAGCGGGCTATAATCTTATTGTCGGGGGTGAGCGATCCGCGGAGTGCTGCAGTGTAGGCAGCGGCGGCAGCCTTATAGTCGCCCGAGCTGTAGAGAGCCTCGGCAAGCCATAGTCGCGACTCATCGGCAAGCGCGGAATCGGTAGATTTCATGTCGGCAGCCTCGCCGAGATGGCTGATGGCTTGCTGGAGAGCTCCCGATGTGATTTCGCTGGTGCCTAATTTATAGAGGATTTTCTGTTTGGCTGAAAGTGTTGCCTCAGATGGATTTCTTACCTTATTGATGGAAGCCAGAGCCTTTTCATAATCATGCTCGTAGAAATATGCGGCAGCGAGACTTTCTTCTACTTCGGAAGCATATCGGGAATCGGGATATCGCTTGAGGAAGTCTTCAAGCATAGTGATATTGCTTGCGAATGGAGCGTTGCCACCCTTCGTAAGCGCCACTATATGGTTGTAGAGAGCAGTCTCAGCCACATTTTGGTCAAAAGCCATGTTGGCGGCTTTCTCGAAAGCCATAGCGGCGGCGTTCATGTCGCCGCGTCGTTCGGCAATTTGTCCGAGATATAGGTAAGCTCCCTGGGCTAAGTCATTGTTGCGGTCTGTGAGTTGGCGAAGATTTTTTTCTGCATCCACGAGTTCGTCGTCGGCATATTGGATGGCACCCAAAGCATAAAGGGCATCATCGTTAGGGGATTCCACGGCAGCGACAAACTCCTCAAGATGCGGACGAGCCATATCATATTCGTTCTTCTTGAAATAGCTAAGACCGGTGATGCGGTGTAGCTCCGGAATGAGTTCATCAACCGGATTTTTCGCCATAATTGTAGATGAGTGGCTTATGACATCGTCATATAGTCCGCGTAGATATTCGATCTGCGCCATGTAATAGAGAGGTTCAATCCCATCGGAGATGTATTGGCTCTCCCTTCTGGCAAGATTAGGACCTGATCCCTGACCTCGCCGACCTCGTCTGTTTTCTGATTCGTCGGCTTTTTCGTCACTCCCGGCTACCAATTCTCCCATCAATTGATAGGCAGTGTCATAATCCTTATCCAAATAGTGAAGATAGGCAATGTAGTATTTAGCCGCGCGTTCGTAGCCGGCGACGTTGGATAAAGAGTTGATTAAAGGACTTGCGCTTTCCGGCATCCCGCAGCGCAGGTAGGCGAGGGCTTTCCGGTAGGTATAGAGCGGACGTTGTCTGTTGCCAAGACCATTGATATTTACTTTCGCATATTCATTAATAGCCTCGTGCCATTCTTTATGGTACCAATACCAGTCGCCCATTGTCAGCAAGGCTTGTGTAGCTTTGGATGAAGCAGGAAATTCCGTGGCAAGGCGTGACAGTATTCCGATGCAGGAAGAATCCCCGCGTTCGAAGAGGGCTGCACCTTCGCGGGCGAGCCAATCTGCCTTTAGCTCAGGAGAAAGCATCTCGAGATCATCTATTGTGGCATTTAACTGGTCGGTGGTTCCTAAAGGATTGCCGGTCGAGAGCATCCGTGATGCACGGTATATATAGCCGGGAGCGAGGGGATCGGTGTCTGAGACAATGCCGATGCCCTGGCCCATGGCAGAAATAGCTCCAAGAGCAAGAGAGGCTAATAGAATATAGCGCATTTAGTAGAGTTGTTAATTGAATTTCTGGAGGTGATCTTCGTCGGCAATGCTCATCAGATACTGACCATACTGGTTTTTCAGCATCGGTTTAGCCAGTTCACGCAGTTTGTCGGCAGAGATCCAACCGTTGAGGAACGCTATGCCTTCAAGGCAAGCTATTTTCAGGCCCTGGCGTTTTTCGAGCACCTCGATATAGATGGACGCTTCAGCCAGCGAATCGTGGGTGCCGGTATCAAGCCAAGCGAAGCCACGGGGAAGGGTCTGCACCTTCAGCTCTCCGTCTTTCAGAAATTCCTGGTTGACAGTGGTGATTTCCAGTTCGCCGCGTGCAGAGGGTTTGATATTGTGAGCCACGTCAACGACCTTGTTGGGGTAGAAATAGAGTCCGACAACGGCATAGTTGCTTTTAGGATTCTCCGGTTTCTCCTCGATTGAGAGGCAGTTTCCATCCTTGTCGAATTCAGCCACACCATAGCGTTCCGGGTCGTTGACCCAGTAGCCGAAGACGGTAGCTTTTTGCTCCTGTTCGGCTGTATTGACAGCTTCCTTAAGAACTTCGGAGAAGCCGGCACCGTGAAATATATTGTCGCCGAGCACAAGGCAAGCTGAGTCGTCGCCGATGAAGTCTTTGCCGATGATGAAGGCTTGTGCAAGCCCGTCGGGCGATGGCTGCTCAGCGTAAGTGAGGCTGATTCCATAGTCGCTGCCGTCGCCGAGGAGGCGCTTGAAGCCGGGGAGATCCTGCGGGGTGGAGATGACGAGTATATCACGTATTCCTGCCAGCATCAGTGTTGAAATGGGGTAGTAGACCATCGGCTTGTCAAAGATGGGGAGGAGTTGTTTGGAGACACCCTTTGTAATAGGGTAGAGGCGAGTGCCGGACCCACCGGCAAGTACTATTCCTTTCACTGTTTATAATGATATATTATGAATGATAATGATATGTGATGACTGAGGACGCTTTGGTCTTCTTAAGACTCGGATGCGCCATATCGCTGTTGGGCTTCTTGGTATGAATCCATGGAGCCAATGTCGAAGCGTGAGCCCGGCATTGGCCAAGCGTGGAGTACGGTGACGTCGGTAAGATAGTGGGCGAGATTGCCGGGGGCATCGAACCCGCATCCGTGGTCCATGCATTCGCGTATCAAGGGGAGATCGGTCTTCTTATAGATATAGAAGGGAGGCACAGCCCAATTAGATACGGGCACTTCCGGCTTTTCCTGCATCTGAAGCACTTTCATATCGTCGTCGACTGCAATGACGCCCGTGCGCTGGAGCTTCCGGAGCTCCGGCTCGTGATGGCACATGATGACGGAGCTCCCTTTTTCCTTGAAATAGTCGATGAAGCCCTTGAGTGAGAAATCGAGGATATTGTCGGCGGCAAGCACCATGATATCGTCGTCGACTTTGCAGGAAGAGAGGGCGAGGAGGAGGTCGCGGACGGCTCCGAGACGGTTGTCGTTGTCAGTAGTGCCGTCGTCGATTATAGTAATGGGCTTTTTATAATTAGATTTTGCCTTCCATTCCTCGAAAATAGGGGCAAAGCGATGGTTTGTCACGATAATGTGCTCATCGATGTCGGGAATTTGGTCGATGTCGGCAAGCATACGGTCTAAAATCGTTGAATTTCCGATTTTCAGGAGGGGCTTGGGGAAATTTTCAGTGAGTGGATATAGGCGAGTTGCATATCCGGCGGCAATGATTATATTTTTCATATATTTTGTCAATTAAGCTTATAGGGACGCACCGCGCGTGCGTCCCTGCGAGGTTATCGAAAGACGTTACAAAAAGTCCACTCCATTGGCGGGATTGCAGAAGAAGATTTGGAATGAATCTTTATATTGAGGGTATTTGTTGAGGTATTTTTCAGTTACGCTTTTGCGAATTTCCTCTTCCTTGGCAGGGTCGACGAGGGCAATGCAGGCACCTTTGAATCCGGCGCCGGAGAAGCGGCCGCCGTAGATGCCGTCGGTCTCGCGCATTATCTTGTAGATTTCAATCAGTTCGGGAGAGCCGCATTCGTAATTGTTCATTGAGCTTTCGCAGCTTTCGAATACTAATTTGCCGAAAGATTCTATGTCGCCTGCTTCCCAGGCTTTCACGCCGTCGACGACTCGGTCGCACTCAGTATAGAAGTGGCGAGCGCGGCGCGCAAAACGGTCGGGCATACGGTCGGCATGCTTTTCGAAAACAGATTCCTCCACGTCGCGAAGGCGCGTGTCTTCAAACTCGTGGAGGGGCGTATCCTCGTAGGCTTGCATGATCCAGGCTGCAGTCTTGCATTCTGCTACCCGCAGATTGTAGTCAGTTCCGGTCAGTTTGCGAGTCACGCCGGAAAAGAATATGCCAAGCTTGAATGGAAGTGGCTTTGGGTTGTCGCCTCCGAATGGAATCAGCCTATGGTTGCCGGTCCGCGTGTCGAGGTATAGAAGTTTGTCGGCTTCGCACAGTACGACGCAAGCTTGGTCGAGAATGCCGTTGTTGAGCCCTACATAATTGCGTTCAGCGCGAGAGGCATACTCGATGATCTGCTGGCGAGTCAGACCGAGATGGTTCACCTTGTCGATTGCCATCACGAAGCCGCACAGCAAAGCAGCAGAGGAGGATAGCCCACCTATCGGCATCGAGCCTTTGACGATGCCGCGGATCCCTTTTTCGAGGCGGAAATCCTGCTGGAGAGCCCATACGGCACCGCGGAGGTAGTCGCCCCAGTTGCCTTGCTTTTCATCGATGGGGCGTTGCACATTGAAGGTCATGAGGCCTTCAAAAGATAGCGATGCCATCTCCACCTTGCCGGAGTCAGTGGCAGAGAAGAGGAATTCGATGCCTGAATCGAAGGCGAAACCGGATACAAGGCCATGTTGATGATCGACGTGAGCCCCGAGGGGACATATACGGTAAGGGGAGAAGAGCTGATAGAGAGCGTCACCCTTGCCGAAGAACGTGCGGTATGCAGTATGTAGAGTTTCCACTTTATTACAACATTTTTTGCAAAGGTAGCAAAAAAATCTGATATCGCAAAAATAAATATGTATCAGATTGCTCGCATCTCACGGCTCTTTCATTTATGGTGTCTTTCATATAGCAATATCCCGCAGGGAGCGCAGTGGGGGTGGGGGCGCAGAGGGGGATTGCTTTGACGAGGTTGTTGGATTTGGGAGTTTGAGATTTTTTAGTTAATTTTGTGGTGAAAAAGTTTTTGAATTATGGGAAAAGATCAGACAGTGCTGTTTCATTCATCGATCTTCGGACCGATCCATAGCCGCCGTCTTGGCGTGTCGCTTGGTGTCAACCTCATGCCCAATGATGGCAAGGTATGTTCGTTTGATTGCCTTTACTGTGAGGCCGGATTCAATGCCCAAGGGAAAGGGACTACAGGTCTGCCTCTACGCGAGCAAGTGCGCCTACAGCTCGAAGCAAAACTGAAGGATATGCATTCAAAGGGAGATCCTCTTGATGTCATCACATTTTCAGGCAATGGGGAGCCTACACTCCATCCTGATTTCCCTCATATAATTGAAGATACTCTTGCACTCAGAGACGCTTTTTATCCTGAAGCAAAGGTTTCGGTGCTGACCAATTCCACAATGATATTCAAGCCGGATGTGGCAGAAGCTCTTAAGAAAGCAGACAACAACATCCTTAAGCTCGATTCAGCCATTGAAGATACTATGCGTCTGATCGACCGTCCGAATTCTAAAGATTTCTCGGTAGAAAAAGTCGTGGAAGCGTTGCGCCAATTTGAGGGCACCGGCATCATCCAGACGATGATCCTGCGCGGCACTCATGACGGCAAGCCTGTAGATAATACCACCGACGAAGAAATCAAGGCTCTCATCGTAGCGTATAGTCGTATAAAACCACGCGAGATCATGATCTATAGCCTTGACCGTTCCACTCCGGAGGAAAGCCTCATAAAAGTTGATAAAGAGGAGCTTACAGCCATTGGAAAGCGAATAGAGGATGAGACCGGCATCCCCGTTCAGGTCAATTGACCCTCTCCAAGTCGTTTACAAATTACGATCTCATATTGCAATCCCTTCTCTTCCCTTTTTTCGTTGAAATTTGCTCCGATTAGGTATATGGTCCTGGAATCGAGCGCATAGCGACCTGCATAATCACGTGATTGGATTTGGTCCATTGCTTCCTGGACGCTTCGGTTGTATTTGAACTCGAAGATGTAGATATATTTCCCGGTAAAGACCTCAATATCACTGCGTCCCTTATAACTGCGATGTTCGGCAATTGTACTGTGTCCGCACAGAACAGCCAATAGATATGTGATTGCCCTATATGTCGATTCGTTGTGGTCTTCTCCCGGAAGATCCTTTAGCAGAATCGAGAGACGGTGCATGAAATCTTTGATTTTGCCTGAAGCAAGATCCTTTTTAAATAATGAAAATTCCAGTCCGCTTCCTCTTCTTGTGATAGGAGGCGCATAGAATGGCAGCAGGTGCTTGAAGAAACCGATTTCCACCTCTCTGTTGGGCAAGCGCAGCTGATAAAGCTCAGATTCCCTATCGTAGCGTGCTATGGTCAGATACCCAGTCTGAAACATCAGAGGCACAGGATCAACCTCATCGAAACCAACTGAGATAAGTTCATCTTTTGAAGCAGCCACATCGTTGATTTCCCTTGGCTCGATTCCATTGTTTTTGACCCATTTTGCTAAGAAAGTTGGGGTTCCGGTCTCATACCAGAATGTGCTTATCTCCTTTTTGTCAAGAGCACTTAGCACGCTGAATGGATTGTAGAGTCTCGATCCATTTGCTGAGAAGAGATATCCGTCATAGTAGTTGCGGAGTACTTCCACAGTGGTTTCGAAATCCTCCTCTCGTTTTTCGGCAAGTGCCATAATGCCTGAGCGGAAATTCTCAAGAAGTTCATTCTCGGTAAGCCCGCAGATGTCTGCATACTCTTCGTCCATAGAGATATCCTTGAGATTGTTGAGATCGCTGAATATGCTGACCTTACTAAAACGAGCTACTCCGGTGATAAAAGCAAATCGGATATAGCTGTCCATAGATTTCAGGTTGCCATAGAAGCTTTTCAATGTGCGTTGGTTTTTTTCAAACATCTCATTGAATTCTTCCATACCCAATAATGGCTTGTCGTACTCATCGATGAGTATTACGACTCGTCGTCCTGTCTGATCAAAAGCCGCCTTGATGAGGCTTTTGAAGCGTTGGGAAATAGTGGTATCTTCCGGCTCAATTCCATAAAATTTTTCATAATCCCTCAAATACCATTCAATCAAATGTTGGAGTCCTTTTTCATCACTGAAATCCTCTGCATTGAAATCAAATCGCAGCACTGGCGATGGAGTCCAATCCAAGTCCATTCTGTCGGCAGCCATACCCTTGAAAAGTTCGCGTCGTCCCTCAAAATATGCCTGCAGCGTAGAAAGTAGCAGGCTTTTCCCAAATCGCCGTGGGCGGCTCAGGAAAATAAATTGGCCTTGCTTTAGGAGTGGCTTGATATAAGCCGTCTTATCTACATAAATATACCCTTCGTCAATTATTTTTGAGAAGGTCTGCATGCCAATTGGGTATCTTGGATTCTCCATAATCTCAAACTTTCTGCAAATATAATGAAAAATTCCTACATATCCAAAGAATAGCTTACTCAACTTTCGCAAGTACTAAAAATCTCACGCAAAGGCGCAAAGGGGCAGAGTT
>CAMWQY010000095.1 GCA_947176355.1 uncultured Porphyromonadaceae bacterium | reverse complement strand
ATATATACTAAAAGAATGCATAAAATTTAGCGCAGAAACAGACTTTAACAATCCTCACACTTGATTGAAAACATGAGGTCCATGCATCGAGCATACCACAACAAAGACAAATGTTAAATATTCATAAGCGACTAAATTTTTGGACCTTGTTTATTATTTATAAACACGAGAGGCTTAAAGCCCTACAATCAATAAACACCACGATACAAATGGATCATAAGACAACCGGCATAATATTCTTCCTCCCTTATTGGGATGTCAAGAATCCGACATTGGAAGACCAGACAGGATTCATTATCTCTGAAATGTCGCTTTCTTTCCTGCTCAGAAGTCGCTTATCATCGGCGACCTCAACTCAGCCATCCAGGGTATAATCAATGAAGTCAGATAGAACTCGTTCCCACTCAGCCACGGGAGAAAAAAGTTCCGCGTTTCCACTAATAGTCTTTTGTTAATTCATGTTAATTTGAGTACCAAAATGGTATCTTGTTTTGTTGTATATGTAAAACAAAATGATTATGCAAGTAGTATCGGCAAGAGATTTTAGGGCAAATCAGACAAAGATTCTGATTGCTGCCAGAAAGGGACAGACGGTTATGCTCACATCAAGAGTTGGGAATTTCAAGATTGTCCCGATAACAGATGATGACACAATTATCGAAATGGACTTAAGGGCTTCAATGAAAGAAGTAAAGGCTCACATGGAAGGGAAAGTCAGTCTTCAAAATGCAAGAGACATAGAATTCTGATGGAAATTAAGGCAACTGAAATATTCCGGAAATGTGTGAAACCGTTGGCCAAGCGTTACCGCAGTTTCAAGAAGGATTATAATGATTTATTGGATGAATTGGAAAAAGATCCACATTTAGGCATCGACTTGGGAGATGGCTATCGTAAAGTGCGGATGGCTATAGCTTCTAAAGGAAAAGGGAAGTCTGGAGGAGCAAGAATAATTACGTTCGACATGGTGGAACGCAATGGCTGCTTGTATCTCATCTATGCGTATGACAAATCAGATGCCGACAATGTAAAGCTCAATATTTTAAAGAAAATCGTTGTCGAAATGAATTTGGCCTCAGCAACAGACTCTTCCTCTGATTCCGATGTTCAATAAGCACTCTAAGCAGCCTCTTCGCGTGACAACCCACCGCTCCTACCGTCCCCGCGTCCCCAGCGTGGTGCCACAGGAGCCAAAAGAGTAGAAAGCGTGAAATAAAATTACACACTTTTGTCTTGGTGGATTGCAAAATTTGCTGTAATTTTGCATCGCAAAACCGATCGCACCTCATACTCCGACCGGCAGGGAAGATTACATCACCCCGGCAATTCGGCTGCTTAGGCAGCGGGAAGTGATGAGAACCGCTCTTCTTTCCTTGGCGCCTCCCAAAGGCGCCTAAATGAAAAATATCGATTGCATCCGGTGTGCAATATTTTTTTTGACCGACAGTACCGTGCTGCCTCCTAAAGTGTATCCATCTACATCGACACACTAATGGGGTAGTAGTAGGCTGACACGAAAAGATGCAATTGATATGACAAGGAAAAATCACGAATCTAACGAATTCGAATCAATACACATAGGAAAGATAATCGAGGAGGAACTGCGCCGTCAGGAGCGTACCGTCACCTGGCTCAGCCGCCAGATACACTGCGACCGACGCAACATATACGACATATTCTCCCGCACCAGCATCGACACCGATCTACTCTACAAACTAAGTATAGCCCTCCACAAGGACTTCTTCGCTTGCTTCTCCACTAATTTACATCTCTGTGATTCATCATCTTCCTCTATCGATCCGCGAGCAAAGCGAGAGAGCCTCCGCCTCTTTGTTTCCGAGTGAAGACCTCTTAAGACTGAATACTAAAGACTGAATACTTAACTGCTCAGCGAGCCCTCCGCCTCTCTGCGTGAGACTTTCTCATAATTACGAAACTTAAATTAAATAGAGCTGAACCTTAAAAAAGGATCAGCTCTATTTTTTCTTTATTTTTACCTCCCGTTCTGTCAAATGTAGATCATTGATATATGTATCCTATTTGAGCCTTTCAAAGATCGCATAGCTATAATCTTCATGGGTATACCCATTATCAGTTTCTTTAAAGGTGGCTTCAACCTCAAGAGTCTTGCTGTCAAGCTTTTTTACATACATGACATCCACACCATCTTCATAGGTTATTGTCAATTTATCTCCGGATAGTGTATACACCGCAGTGTCTATATCCGAAGCATCTGTCCCAATAATTTTCCCATTAGAAGTGAATTCCCATATCAAAATGCCTTCATAAGGTTCATCATACTGTTCTACGATCTTGCCGTTTTCCTTACAAATGAATTTTTCGTGAACACATTTCCATGTTCCGACAATTTTGCTGTTGCTTACTGGTGAATCTGGTTCGTCGTCATCATCACCGTTGCAGGATGTAAAGGAGGCTACGCTCATAAGCGCTACCATCATTAAGACAAAGTAGTTTCTTATCTTTTTCATTTTTGTATAGATTAAAAATTCGGTGCAAAATTACTCATTCTCCAAATATCAAGCAAGAATTTTGCGTGACAGATTCTTTCACAACCGCCACTCAATATAGGGTTCTGATTCATCTACTGCCGATATCAGAAATTATATAAAAAGCACCGAGTATCACTACTCAGTGCCTTTTCTTCACTAATTTGCGCTTAATTATAATCATTTGAGTTTATTGTATTCTTCATCCGAGACCGGTTCGAGCCATTCATTGGAGGTGTTTTCTCCCGGGACACTGAAAGCGAGGTGAGAAAACCAGCTGTCGGCAGCCGCTCCATGCCAATGCTTTACGTTGGCTGGTATGTGGATTACAGTGCCGGGAAGTATTTCTACGGCAGGTTTCCCTTCTTCCTGATACCATCCGCGTCCTGCAACTCCAACCAGCAACTGTCCGCCACCTTCCGTAGCTCGATGAATATGCCAATTGTTGCGGCAACCGGGTTCGAAAGTGACATTTGAGAAATTCACCTGATCAGCCGAAAGAGGTGCGAGATAGCTGTTGCCGATGAAATATTGTGCGTATGCTGAGTTAGGTTCGCCGATGGGGAAAATGGATTCTTGTTCGAATTTTTGTCTTGCATCTGTAGCATCATTGCTATCTTTCCATACTTCTACAGCTTGGCGGAATGCACCCCATGCCTTGGGCCAGCCGGCATAGAAGGCTACTTGTGTAAGCACTTCGCAAATTTCAGTCTTTGTCACCCCATTTTTCTTAGCCTCCTGGAGGTGGTAGCTAAGGGAAGAGTCGATTATGCCGCTTGCCACAAGAGCAGTCACGGTCACTATGCTCCTATCTCTCTTAGATAGTTTATCTGTACGACTCCAGACTTCCCCAAAAAGGACATCATCATTTAATTCTGCGAATTTCGGAGCGAACTCTCCGAGTTGTGCTCGCCCTGCTGTCTGGTTGGGATTGACCTCAGTGGCTGTCAATTTTGTGGGATTTTGTGCATTTGCCATAATAGAACAACTGATTATTAGAGTTGATAGTATATATTTCTTCATAAATATAGGTTGGTATGTACATAGAAATAACGTCTGGTAAGGACAAAATCACATACCACAAATTCTGAAATTGTAACCATTATTACTGATTTTTATGGAATCAGCTTTCGGAGTCAATGAATGAGGATCTTATGATTGGCAAAGAAATAAATACCCGGTGATAGCGGGATGCTATTGATGCCCGGATGCAATGTCAAGATTCGTGTGGTGCCGTCAAGGCTCGTCAGGGTAATCATCCTGTTGGTCCCACTGTAGATTATAAGGTCTTGTCCATTAGTGTTGACGGATAAATCATCAGTTTTTGCTCCATCAACGTCAGCATAATCTCCCCACATAGTCTTGAGCCAATCGATAGATCCCTCCAGCCATGACTCCAGACGGCTTGCTTCCCCGGCTATATTCGCATGGGAATAAGCAGGCCATCTTCTTCCATCGCAGATTGCGGCAGAGGCAATATCCCCTGCATCATTTTCAAGATGGGCCTTGAGCACTTCCGGACCTTCTGCAAGAAATGTTTGCCACACTCGCCTGACCGCGCCTACAAATTCAGGCATTGAATAGAATTCTCCTATCCATACCTGTGAAAAATCAGGATGGTCGAAAATAAACCGTGGTTTATCAGCCCTGCCTGATGCAAATGCATTCCCAAAGTCCCAGACAGGTCCAAATTTCCATTTCTCAGTCGCACCTCTCTGTCGGTAAAGATAGCACGACCCATGGAATGATTCCATATCAAGCATCAATTGATTGACGATAAAATAACGTGCGAGAATATCAAAATCTACAAGTCTTGCTGCTTCATTTTCATTTCCGGATGCCAGCGCATTTTGGATCGACTCCATCGATTCCTGGAGATATGAATGTTGCTCCGGCGACAGGACTTCCGGCGATTTATAGGTGAACCATATCGGATGCCCGGAAGAGTCTTTGATACTGACATGAGGGTCTGAATCGTAGTTGTCGATTTCTACAAGCCATCCTCCGTCTACATCCTCAGTTGCCCCGTCTGCCTGCTCCGTCACATTCACGCGGTCTTTATCCACTCTGACAGTTTCTGTGAGCCAATAGAGCCCGATATAGTCTCCATTCAATACTACTTCAAGTGGGGCGGTGGCGGGTGTCCAAGGCATTCCAAGGGCTTCAGATGCTGAAAATCCGAGTGAATTGCGTAGTCCTCCCGCGGAATCGTCAGCATGTGCCAACAGGGCGAAGTGCTTGCTCTTTTTCATTCCCATCAACTCCGTTTTTTTGTCGAGCTTGATGCGGTATGGTTTCTTTTCAAAGCCCCACCAAGTGTAGTTTCCTCGCCCTCGAATCTGCATCAAGGCTTGATCATCGGCATTTCCTACAGGTTCAATACCTTCCACACCCATTGGGTCAAGATAATAACTTGCCTGCAGGTATTCTTCCTTGGAGTTAATGGGTTTGCCCGATTCTGTAGTGATAAACATGACGGGCAGTGTACCTGACCATGGATCATGGTCGGATCTATTGGTGGAAAACATCATCCGCATATTGGAAATATCTACCTTGACAGAATATGATCTTTTCGCCGGAGACACTACATTGGGTGATTTCTGATATTCCTGAATAGGAATCCATTCGTTCTCTTTAATTATAGAATTAGTATACAGTGTTCCCTCATCAAAACGATTCCAAGATCCTTCCGGATTCGCGGTCGATAACTTGAATTCCCGATTGTTTGAAAAATCAATCTCTGTTTCAAAAATGCCGTCGGCATCTGCGATAGCGATTTCGGGATGCGATATGTCCCAGTTGTTGAATCCTCCGACAAAATAGATAGCCTGTGTGGCTCCAAAAGAATGGAAAGCGACACATATACTGATAAATATTGCTGATATGATGGTCTTCATAATCCTGATTGAATAAATATCTGCAAAATTAATATAAAACTTTCAAATTTCAATGACAATTCACAATCACTTTCTTTCTATAGTGTATTCAGTTCTGGCACAGGGAACCTTGGTATAATTTTTTGATCGAAGTTCCGTTATTATACAATGGAAAAAATAAAAACGACATGCTACAAGTCTCCTATTGGCGACATGATAATCGGCTCATACGGCGACAAAATATGTATATGTGATTGGATTATAGAAAATCGACGAAAGACAATCGACCGACGCATTTGCCGACTTCTCGGTGCCGAATATGAGGAGGGCATATCCGACATCATTAATAAACCATCTTGCAACTTGACGAGTATTTCGAAGGAAAGCGAAAAGAATTCACCATACCGGTGGTATTTAGCGGAACCGATTTTCAACGCCAAGTATGGTCTGAACTGATGAACATACCATACGGACAAACCATCTCTTATTCAGAGCTTGCCAATCGTATCGGCAATCCCAAGGCTATCCGTGCAGTCGCATCCGCAAATGCCGCTAACCCAATCTCAATAATCGTGCCATGCCATCGAGTGATCGGTAGCCGCCATCAATTGACTGGATATGCCGGAGGTCTCGCTGCAAAAAAATTCCTTATTGACCTTGAATCAGAGAATGACGCTTAAATCGCCAAACAAATGCACAGGATCAATTGTTCTAACATTATTAAATCGCTATATATAAAGAAAGTATAATATGTCAGAACTTGAAGCATTGCAGAGCAGACATTCTGTAAGAAAATATCTGGATCGTCCTATTGAGGAAAGTGCTGTCAAAGCCCTTCAGGAGGAGATTGCCAAACTGAATAAAGAAGGAGACCTGAATATGCAGTTGGTGCTCAACGAACGGAAAGCTTTCAAAGGCTTTCTTTCGTATGGCTCATTCTCCAATGTGTCAAACTATATAATGATAGTCGGAAAGAAATCCGAATCATTGGAATATAGGGCAGGATATTATGGAGAGAAACTGGTGCTTTTTGCACAGAGTATAGGCCTTAACACATGCTTTGTCGGGTTGACATACAAAAAGATAGATGGAGCCTTTGAAGTCGGCAGCGATGAAAAGGTAGTGCTATGCGTTGCCATAGGCTACGGCGAAGCAGACGGCTATCGCACTCATAAAATCAAGCGACCTGACCAGGTAAGCAATGTTACTGCTGACTCTCCGGAATGGTTTAAGAATGGGGTAGAGGCTGCCCTGTTGGCTCCAACCGCCATCAACCAGCAGAAATTCTATTTTGAATACATTCCCACGGATAAGGTAAAGCCGACCAAGGGAACGTCGCTTGCCGGCTACACCAAGATCGACCTCGGCATAGCGATGTATAACTTCGAGATCGGAGCCGGACGCCAGAACTTCCATTGGCAGGATTCGCCAATTATTCCACTTTCGTAAACTAAAGCGGTGGGTTATAGGGTTAAGGGGTGGAGTGTGTTCACTTTATAAAGCGGGCTGTCACGCTATCAGGGTTCGCGCGTACCTCACCGGGAGTGCCGGCAGCCACAATTCTTCCGCCGTCCTGACCGCCGCCGGGTCCCATATCGATAATGTAGTCGGCATTACGGATCACGTCGAGGTCATGTTCTATCACCAGTATGGTGGCCCCGAGCTCTATCAGCCGCTGGAACACCTCAATCAGCTTTATGACATCGAGAGGATGAAGTCCGATTGTGGGCTCGTCAAAAACAAACAGGGTATCGCTCTGCTCACGTCCCATCTCGGTAGCCAGTTTCAGCCGCTGCGCCTCGCCTCCGGAGAGACTCGGAGTGGCTTCCCCGAGTGTAAGGTAGCCGAGACCGAGATTGTTGAGTGTGGTCAGACGCGATGCCACGCTTTTGTGTGCGGAACATTCCTCAGCGGCCACCTCCACATCATCATCCATCAGTTCCGGCAGCGAAACCGGATGACCGGAGGCACCCGGAATCCTCACCGACCATGCCCTTTTGCTGTAGCGTGAGCCCTTGCACTCCGGACACGGTATATCCACATCAGGCAGGAACTGCACGTCAAGGCTGACCGTACCTGTGCCGTCGCACACAGGGCATCGAAGACTACCCGTATTATAGGAGAAATCACCCGCCTTCAGTTCCAACGCCTTCGCATCCTTTGAGCGTCCGAAGATCTTACGCAACTCGTCGTGGATGTTGGCGTATGTCGCTACAGTCGACCTTACGTTGGCTCCTATGGGAGTAGAGTCGATAAGTTTCACGTGTTTGATACCCGGAGCATCTACAGATATTACATGCTCCGGCAATTCCTTTCCCTCAATAGAAGCCTGAAGTCCCGGCACAAGACTTTCAAGAACCATGGTTGTTTTTCCGGAACCGGAAACACCGGTCACTACTGTAAGGCGTCCTTTCGGAATGTCAACATCAAGAGGCCTCACCGTATGAATCCCTTTGGTAGACATCCGGATTCTCCCTTCAGCGAAGATCATATCGTGAGGAATCTCCGGCCTGATCCTGAGCTCAGCATCCCCGGCGAGGAAAGGTCCGATTCTGGAATCCGGATTATGCTCGATTTGCGGTATTGTACCCTCTGCGATTATCCAGCCGCCGTTGGCGCCGGCTCCCGGACCAAGCTCTACCATCCAGTCGGCATCGCGCAGTATCTGAGTATCATGATCCACAAGCACTATTGAATTCCCGTCGGCAATCAGATCATGCATCACAGCCTTCAATCCGTTGATATTAGCCGGATGAAGGCCTATGGAGGGTTCGTCAAGTACATACAGAATTCCGGTAGTTCGATTGCGCACTACTCTTGCGAGCTGCATTCGCTGCCGTTCACCGGTAGAGAGTGTTGACGATGCACGGTCAAGGCTCAGATAACCCAACCCAAGATCAACGAGCCTCCTTGCAGTCAACAGGAACGATTCTCCTATGTTTACAGCCATCTGCCTCATCTCATCAGGAAGCGTGTCAGGGACACCCTTGACCCATTCTAGGGCATCAGAGAGTGTTTTTGCAGTCGCCTCATCAAGACCAATGCCGGCGATGCGCGGAGCGCGTGCCGCCTCCGACAGTCGGGTGCCGTGACAACAGGGACATACATCGCTTTTCAGAAACTTTTCGACTCGCTTCATTCCCTTCTCATCGGTGACTTTCGCCAGAGCGTTCTCTACGGTATAGACCGCATTGTAGTAGGTGAAGTCAAGTTCCCCGGCAGTCTCGCTCTTCTTTGCCTTATACAGTATCGTCTTCTTGACCGCAGGACCATTGAAGACGATGTCCCGCTCTGCATCCGTAAGCTGATTGAATGGAACGTCGGTACGCACCCCCATTGCCCGGCAGACATCGGTCATCAGCGACCACATAAGGCTATTCCATGGAGCCACAGCTCCATCGTCAATGCTCAGCGACTCGTCGGGCACAAGAGTGGAACGGTCTACCGTCATGACGACACCCGTACCACCGCACTTCTCGCAGGCTCCTGTGCTGTTGAACGCCAGTTCCTCGGCACCGGGACCATAGAAATGAGTGCCGCAGTTATCGCATACAAGTTCCTTCTCGG
>CAMWQY010000094.1 GCA_947176355.1 uncultured Porphyromonadaceae bacterium | reverse complement strand
GAGCACATCACAGGCCTAAAATTCGACAAGCAACCCTGCGACAACCTCTCCGACCGCATCGAAAAGAATGTAACAGCCGCCCTGAAGACCCTCTGAGTCCAAAGTCCAATTTATAATAATTGAGGCTAAATATACAAATAAAATACCCGCCCCGGATGGAATTCCATCCGGGGCGGGTGACTAATATATGGGTCTTAAGATTTTGTCATCAATCAGCGATTACCACCTTTTTCCCCTTTACTATATATATGCCGGGCTGCATACCGCGAAGCTGTGAGCTTCTGCCTACCTTCACGCCGTAAAGGTTATAGACGGTGTCATCGGAATCGGCATCAATCGATTCAACACCGGTACCTACGTTTGCCACGGTCACTTCGGTGGAAGGATCAGTAACATTGAAAGTAAATTTAGAAGATGCATCATCACTACTTATTGCTGTCACCGGAGTTCCGTTTACAGCTACTGTAATGTTTTTGCCTTCAACGCTGACTTCTGTGCCTGCGAAGCATACGAATCCATCTGCAGGATTCTCCACAGCTTGCACAAGATCTTTCACCACTTCAGCCTTTACATCTGCCCCCATTTCAAACTTCACATCGCATTCTACCGGAGTTGTGTCCATGAAAAGTTTAAGAACGTCATTGTCGGCAAGATCGAATCCGAAGGTAGTGCTGCCTTCATACATAGGCTCAAGTAGCACTCCGTTGAGATATGCCTTGCCCTTCAGTTGGACATTCTCGACTTCATCGCTGCTTCCGAACCAACTGAGATTGAAAGGATTCATCTGCTCGTAGAAATACAGCATATTATAGCCGTTCTCGAATGTGAATCGGGTGGTATGGTCAGTAGTTGAAGAAAGATCAAGATATGTTGAACAGGTCTGGGCTGCAACATTATCGATCCAGACTACTGCTTTCTTGTCGAATACCTTTTCAGTGATGTCAAATATTAAGACGTCGCCGTCATTAAGTGCAAGGCTTGTATAATATGAAGATAGCGACTCTCCGTTAAGAGTTATGGAATTTAACATAGCGTCACTGCTTAAGCTCCAGCTGATGGTGGAATTGTTCTCCGGTAGCTCTACGAGGTTCTCTCCCTGATTCATGGGCAGAGGATTCTCACTGTAGTATCCTTGGTAGATAGTTATAAGCTCCGGATTAGGGATAACTATGGTAGCTTTGATAGTGCCAAAGGGATGAGCTTCTACAAATACTTCAGTATCTTTTACTACCGCGAATGTATAGCTACTGTCGAAATTGACGTGATTGCCGTTAATTTTCACTTCCGAAATCATGTACTCTTCATTACTGCTTATAGTAAGCAGATCTCCTGTATTCACGACGATAGACTTGCCGTCGAAATCAGCTACCGGCTCATAGTTCACGCTAAGCTTAATGGAACCTTCTGCGCCTTCGGAATATGAGAAATTGACAGTATTCTCCCCTTCCGGAAGGATAGCCACAATGTCAACTACACAGTTTTCAGTAAGATCGACATAATAGGTATTGTTGTCGGCAGCAACTTCTGTACCGTTTACCTTTACTGAATATAAGGGAATGTTGTAAGCAACAGGGCTTATGGTAAGAAAAGTTTCGAACGCAGGATCGAATTTTACAACGTTTTCTCCTGCCTGAAGGTCGAGAGTGGTATAGTATCCACCAAGCACGGCGTTTACAAGCGACGGATCGTCAACGTTTACGGTAAACTGCGATGTACGGAACTCATCAAGGTTGGTAAGGATAAGGGTGAACACCTCATCTTGCATGTCGGGATAGGCAGTGAGATACCAGCTGTCTCCGTAGAAGCCGGAGGCGGAGGTACCGGTCTTGTCTGTGACTCCTGTGAGCTTCCAGGGAGCGACACCCTCAAAATAGAGATTCGTATACTCAGGCACATCGAAAGAGTTGGCACCTTTCACAAGGTCATAAGCATCACCGTTGATCGAGCACTTGACCGCATCGGGATTCGGCACATTGACGGTAAACTGTACGTTGCCACCCTCCTGGGCTGTGGCAGGCAGGATTCCGAAAGCTGTGATGACAGCTACGATCCAGCAACAGATTCTTTTCATCGTTCTGAAATATTTATGGTTAATAACTTATTATCATTTTATGAAGACCTTCTTTCCTCCGACTATATATATGCCGGCAGGCAAATTGGTGAGTGCATCATCCCTGTCTACCTGACGCTTGATTATTGCGCCCGAGATAGAATATACATCGACTTTTTCATTTTCATAAGAGACTGTATCCACTGCAGCCTCATAGCCCACACGATATGCGGGAGTTCGCAGATATGTTCTCGGGAAAAGGTCATTGGTCATTACGCACACTACGTCATCGGGGAATTTGGTATTGAACCTGGTGACTCCTCCGGAGATGGTGTATTCATCGTCGGCTATAAGAGTCTCTCCGCTCAAGGTGCCTGTCTCTGAATCGAACACGGGCTCACCGAGAAACCAAGTGTAGGTAGTCTCATACATATCCTTCACCGTTGCCTGCGACGAAAGGTCGTAGGTCATAAAGTCGTCAGAAATCACAGCGTCCACCATCTCCTGATTGCCATAATAATAGACAGTCAAGTTGGGATAATCCGTCTGCACCGGCATTGTGGCGAAAGTGAACCGGTTGAATGCAATGTCAAGGTTACGAAGACTTGGCCTGTAACGGCGCACATCGATTTCCGTAAGCTTATTGTCAGCGAGCCACAACTGTTCTATTCCCTTGAGTCCGGAAAGATCTACGGATTCCAGACTATTGGATTCCAGATTCAGTTCCCATATCAGTGGATTGTCAAACTTCACATCCTTAAGCTTATTTTGTCCGAGATAGAGAGTCTTGAGATTCTTTAGTGCGGAAGCGTCGAATGTCTCGAATTCATTTCCGATCAAATCGAGATTCAGGAGCGAAGGATATTTCTCTGCCCATACGAATTCAGAGAGTTTATTGCCGGAAAGAGCGAGACTTGTGAGAGGAGCATCCGGAAGAATCAAATCTTCTTTATCAAGGTCTGCGTCATTTACGCCTATCATGGTAAGTCCCGTCATGGGTGTGCCGTCGAAATGGCTCATTCTCATCCCATAGACGGAGAATACCGTAAGGTCTGTCGGACTGTCGTATGTATATACCTTTACATTTGCGCCCTTGAAGGTTCGTATTCCTTCATAGATGTTGTTGTAATCATCCTTTCTGGCTTCGTATGGGATGAATTCCGAGCCGTCGCCCCTCCAGTCTACGTAGATGGATGTATTGACGTCTGAAGCTATTATGAGTTCTCCTGTCTCTGAGTCGTCAAGAGTGGTGAAAGAAGCTACCTCAATGGTCGGTGCTCCTACTACATTCACTTCTGTTGTACGCAGCGCGTTGCTTCCGTTAAAGTCTGGGAAAGCCGGGTTTGTGAGTTCGCAGTATACTTGACCGAGGTCCTCTTTCAGGAAGCGGGTCGCGCCATCTTTGCAAATCATGTCAATGCCTTCCTGAAGAGGTGTGCCGTCTGTCTTTTTCCAGCTGAAAGTTGTGCCTTGGTCGCCAACAAGGACTCGGTTCTGGTCAGATAGGTTGACTGCCGGAGCGTTTTTCAGAAGTTCAATAGGTTTCTGAGGAGCGTAAGTGTATTTGGTAGCACCGGGTTGATACGGAAGGGTCTCCATGTCGAAGGCATTGTTGCTGATGTCAAGAAGCTTCAAATGGTTGAAGTTATCGTGTATGATCCGGTTCAGTCTGTTGCCTGACAGTATGATGGAGTCTGCATCAAGAAGATAGGTCAGGCTGAATTCCCCGGAAAGATCATTATCGGAAAGATCAAGTTTCCTTAGTCCGTCATAGTCCTTAAGAGGGAATTCGGAGATTCGGTTTCCGCTGAGGTCAATCTTTTCCAGTTGTACAGGCATGACTATCACTGTATTTGCTATCTTGTTGCGGGCTGCAGATAAGTCTGTGAGCACATTCTTTTCCCAATTGGCATAGAGACCCTGCAGGTCGAGCTCTGTAAGTGCATTGTCATCGAGGTTTAACTTCTCAAGACAACGGTTGTAGCGCAGGTCGATTTCCTTGAGCCCGGTGTTGTTGATTCTCAAATCACGGAGATCATGAGACCTTGTCACATCTATTCCTTCAAGAGGGGATCCTTCCAGTCCGAAAGCTGTGATGGATTCCCCTTCCGGCACGTAGATCGTCAATGGCTTTCCGGCGACTATTGAACCTGAGATATTGGCGCTCTTGGGCATGCCGTATGACGTTGCGTTGAATTCCTGAAGTTTTCCGTCGCCGAAATCTGCAAGAAACTTTACCGGATGCTCGTCGGAAGCTCCCGCCATGCCGACACACGCGTATATTCCGCTGACAGATGCGCCCGGATTGATTATAATTGCCACTGATGGCTTGCCCATGTCTTCCGGTGACTTTACCATGAAGGGAGTGGTGAACAGTGGATATTCCGGGAAAAGTGAATTAGAATATGCCACATAGATGGAATCTGCGATAGCCTCTTTGAAAGTCAACCTGCCATTAGAATAAGTATAGAGAGATGGTTCAAGAATTTCATCATTTCCGTCAATACCCATCCTAAGGACAACAGCATCAGTTTCAGTACCGGGGCGAAGCACCTTAGCCGAAAGATCGAGGATACTCTTTACATCCATTGACTTGGATACTTTTATTTCGTTTTGTGCATAGAAATACTCTCCCCATGTCTCTTGAGGAGCCGGAAGAGAAGAGAAATCCATATCATTCTTCATGATGTTTACGCTGTAGAGCGCTGGATTGCCCGATAAGTCGAGAGAGGTAAGATTATTCTTTCTAAGGCTGAGAGTGGACAGTTTGGGATTGTTGGAAAGATCCACACTGCTGAGTTGGTTGCCTCCGAGATATAAAATGGATAGCTCCGGAAGTTTTGATAGGTCAATTCCGTTAAGGTGACATGTACTGTTGATCCATCCGGATGCATGCTCTGCCATGAGCGTAGTCAAATTCGGATTGTGGGAAAGGTCTATGTCTGTGATGCGAGTCTCCGAGATATTGAGACTAATGAGTTTGGGATTCTTTGATACATCGAGTGTACTGACATTCGTAAGCTCAAGGCTCATTGTCAGGAGCTCAGGACATCCTGTCGGGTCGATGTTCCATAAATCAGTATTGTGATATGCATCAAAAGCCTGAATAGCCGGATAGTCGCTGAGATTGAAGCTTTGGTCAAGATGGTCTACTATGTCGATCTCGAGAATAGCGAGCCTGTTCTTTGGAGCGCCTATCTTCAAGGGAGTTTCCTCTGTAAAGGGATTGTCTGAGAGATATGCGGCATATAGGTTGGTGAATGGAGTGAGATCAAGTGCCTTGAGACTATTATGGCTCAAATCCAACACCTCAAGGTTGACGCAAGGAGTCATGTCAATCTCAGTGACATTCCCTCCTTGGAGCTGGATCATGTCGATTTTTGACGCATCTCCGTAGATTCGGATCATTCCATCCTCATTTACCTGCAGACTTTTGTACGTACCCGTTATGGTGCCGTCGACAATCTGCCAAGGTTCTACTTCCATTTCCTGAAGTCCAAAACCGGCATCAATGTCGAAATAATCGGTCTCTGTGGCTCCAAGCATTATGCCAAAGCTGTTAGTCGGACCGATTACATCGTAGGCATCGGTCTTGATCGTGATGATCGGTTTTTCTTCTGAACTTCCGGTTCTTTTCCTTGAAGCTTCCAAGCTTGGAACGGCAAGGATGAAGCCCATAAGAAAGCATATCAGCGACAATGTTTTTCTCATGATAGAATTATATTTTACTGTTTATAGCGATTATCTGAGTATTATTTTCTCCGAGTGGCGTCCGTTAGCGCATATAATATACGCGCCCGGCATAAGGGCTGAGAGGTCTGCGACAGCCTCGTCGCCGGATGTCTGTGTGTTGTACACCTGGCGTCCGTCGGCAGTGAAGACACGGATATCTATACTTTCTGCCCCTCCTACGAATAATTTAAATTTGCGTTCACCCTCTCTCGACAGTATGAGGCGGTCATTACGATGCTCCGCTTCGATGTCCTTCACACCGGTCGACATCCTTATAGCTTCTTTCAGGCCCGCAAGCGCATCGAATTTTCCGGCACCCCAACGGGTCTGCTCTGCCGTAGATTCCACCTGTTCATCTCTTACAGAGGTCTTGGCTACTATTTCCTTGACATCATCAATCGTAAGATCCGGATTAGCCTCGAGCCAGAGGGCGATACAGCCTGCTACAAACGGCGTGGACATCGAAGTGCCCACTTCTTGCTTCCAGTAATTTACCCGTCCTTCTTCCTCGAGTTTTGCCTGACACATAAAGTCGAGATACCCATCTCCATACTCTTGGGCTGCAAGCTTTGCGTATGGCCAGCTGACCGAGGATATGATAGCAGATCCGGGAGCACATACGTGGGGAAGCTCACGTCCATCAGTAAGGGTTCCGAATGAAGAAAAGCCGCTGATGCCTCCGGGGATGAAGCCGTCGCCGGGATACGACGACACGCCGCCGTCGAGACTTGTCCACGACTGTCGGGTGTTGTATGATCCTACCACAAGAAGATTATGTCCTACGGCAAGGTCGGAGATCGAACCATCCATTGATCCATCTGTAAACCCTTCCTGACCATAGCTTTCAAGCCAAGTCGTCTGTCCGTCGCCATAGCATTCTATGGTCTGTCCCGGGACACCCTCGATCTCGAAACCGAGTACGTAGTCGTCTTCAAGATTGGATGCTATGTTGTTGAGGGCATAGAAATCCACCATTCCATAATACCGACCGGTCTGCTCGTCGATCTTGCCTCCTACTCCAACATATCCTTCGAATGCCTTCATAAAAGTGGCATCGCCCACTATGTCGCTGCTATCCATCTGATAGTCTGAAGAAGATGCATAGTAAGTGCCGATATTGTCGCCCACCACCGGCATACGCATTGCTGCACGATATCCACGTTTCTTATTGTATATGACAGCCTGAAGCTTGAAGGGAGTCTCATCGTTGGAATAAATTGCTACAGAACCATAGCGGAGCGTGAAACTTTCAGGATCGCTGCTGTCGTAGGTGTAGAGAAACGGATGTATCATGGTCTTGAATTCCGTCTCACCCTCTGTCAGAGTCTTCTTTATCGCTACCTTCATATCTCCTTCGTTGCCTGCAGATATGCATACGATTCCGTGTCTTCCTATCTCATCAAGAAACTGAGACATCTGTGAGCGTGGATCATGCGGACCGGCACAACTTCCGAGCGACAGGCTGTAGACTATCGGGCGATCGAGATATTCCGAGTATCCAAGTATATAGTCCATACCAAGCGCAATGAATCCATCGGCAAGATCACCACATGACACTGCTATGTTGGATCCCGGAGCGGCTCCATAATATTTGCAATTCTCGGTAATATACTCACCCGGACGTGCACCGCCGCTTTTCCCCACCTTTACCGGACCGTCATAGCCACCGGCAAGTATGCCGAGAGTATGTGTTCCATGGAATTCTGACGGATTGTCGGTAGTGAACTCGGAGATGTTGGTCTCGTTATAGTGAGTCTCGGCAATACCGCTACCGGCGGAGTTGTATCGAAGATGCGCCAGATACCCTATTCTTGAGCTGTTGTCAGGAAGACGGAAGTTGATATGATGAGCATCAACTCCTTGGTCCACCAAAGCGGTAATAACTCCGGCTCCAGTATAAGGTACGGATAGTCCTTTCTCGGCACTCCCCTGATGTATAAAATCGACTCCGGATACAGCTCTGGCGAGATCCATCGTAGGGAACACGTCTTTCTGGAGCGACATCGCCTTGACAGCCGGGAGCGATGATACCGCGACAGCCTCTGAAAGAGAGACCGACACCACGGCTATATTACCTCGTAGACTAAGCACCTGCACGCCTTCTTTTTCAAGATCCGACACCGTATGGCCATCGGAAAGAGTGATAAAGGCGATCGAAGAGGATTGCGTCTTTGAAGCGAACGGCATCATCCTTTTACCATGTGAACGAACGACGGAAGAATTTCGCAAGGCATCCTGCCTTATTTCGGAAAGTGATCTCAAGTCAAGCCGATTAGCTCCGGCAATGGCATAAATACCCAGAGCGGCTATAGCAAGGTAGATTTTTTTCATGTCATGTAGAAACTCTATTTGCACATCCATTTTCAGGATATGCTTGCTTTAAGCAATTGCAGATTTATTATTCGACTGCAAAATTAGTAAAAAACCTACCGGTTTCAAAATTTTCGACCAAAAAAAATCAAATATTTCTATGAAATAAACGCTTGCTAAAACACGATGCTAAAGCCTACAACTCATACCTAATGGTAGAAATGGGCAATATATCTTAAAGACTCTCTCAATCTTCTTCAATAAGGAAATCCTCAATCGTACGAGTCTTGGAGGAAAAAGATGCTCCTATCTTGAAGATATGTCTGCCGTCAGTATGGAATTTCCTTGCATAATGTCTTTCGTTGATTTGGTCGAGAGCCTGTCGGGCAGTTCCATTAAATTTTAGCTCGATGATGTAGATGAATTTCCGAGTCTCAATCGTCAAATCCATCCGACCTTCAGAAGTGCGTTCTTCGACTTTGGCATTAGCTCCTATCAAGGTAAGCAACACATATAAAGCGTTCTGGAAATTATTCTCATTTTCCATCTTCATCTCGTATGAGATACCGGCAAAAAAGGCCTCCAGTGTCTTCATGAACTTATCCGGCTTACCCATATTCATGCTTGAGATCAAATCGCGTATTTTTCCTTCAACTGTGCCTCGTTTTATCCTGACATATAAAGGCAAGAGCACTCTTGAAAGGTCATCCCTGACCTCATTATTTGGAATTCCAAGCGTGACAATATCGGTATGGCTATCGTAATCCTTTATTGTCAGATAACCCGTCTGATAAAGCAGAGCCAACGGATCGGCATTCTTAAGATCAAGACCGACAAGCGACAGCAAATCGCATTGAGTATTCAAAACATCTTCCAGAT
>CAMWQY010000093.1 GCA_947176355.1 uncultured Porphyromonadaceae bacterium | reverse complement strand
CTATGCCGTTGGTATCCCATGGCTTTGACTGCTCCACCGGACCGAGGAACATCTCATAAAGTCTCAGAGTGTCAGCACCATATTTCTCAACGATTACGTCGGGGTTGACAACGTTGAACATAGACTTTGACATCTTCTCTACAGCATAGCCACATACGTATTTGCCATCCTCCAATATGAATTCAGCATCAGCGAAATCCGGTCGCCAGGCTCGGAAAGCATCCAGATCAAGGATATCGTTGCTTACGATATTTACATCTACGCGTATGGGGGTGGTGTCATATTGGTCGACGAGACCCTTGCTTACGAATGTATTTGTGCCTTTGATTCTATAGACAAAATTGGTGCGACCCTGTATCATGCCCTGGTTGACGAGCTTCTTAAAGGGCTCCGGGCTGACTACAAGACCGAGGTCGTAAAGGAATTTATTCCAGAATCGGCTGTAGATCAAGTGTCCGGTGGCATGTTCGGCACCTCCGACATATAGATCGACGTCGCGCCAGTATTCATCAGCTTCTTTGCTTACGAGAGCTTCTTCGTTGTGCGGGTCCATATAGCGCAGGTAGTAGGCTGAACTGCCTGCAAATCCGGGCATTGTGCAAAGCTCAATAGGATAGCCTTCCGGGGTCTTCCAGTTTTCTGCGCGTCCGAGTGGTGGCTCTCCATCTGCAGTAGGCTTGTAGCTGCTCACTTCAGGAAGCAGGAGTGGGAGAGCGGATTCTTCCATAAGATACGCTATGCCATCTTTGTAGTATACTGGGAATGGTTCACCCCAGTAACGTTGACGAGAGAAAATGGCATCACGGAGGCGATAGTTGACCTTGACCCTTCCGATTCCCTTTTCAGAAATGTGCTTCTTAGTCTTAGCGATAGCTTCTTTCACTGTCAGGCCATTGAGATTAAGATCCGGTCCGCAAGAGTTGCAGACGATACCTTCCTTAGCGTCAAAACTTTCTTCCGAGACGTCAGCCCCTTCTATGAGAGGAATGATCGGTAGATTGAATTTCTTTGCAAAAGCATAGTCGCGCGAGTCATGAGCGGGCACTGCCATGATGGCTCCTGTCCCGTAGCCTGCAAGTACATAGTCGCTCACCCAGATTGGAATTTCTTTGCCGCTCAGGGGATTGATAGCGTATGAACCTGTGAATACGCCTGTCACTTTCTTATCAATCTGGCGTTCTCTCTCAGTCTTGTGCTTCACTTCATTGAGGTAGGCATCGACTGCTTCTTTCTGCTCAGGAGTAGTAAGGAGTTTTACGTATTCTGATTCGGGGGCAAGCACCATGAAGGTGACTCCGAAGACTGTATCTGCACGAGTGGTGAAGATTTCAAGTTCTATATCAGAGTCCTTTACGGGGAATCTCATCTCAGCTCCCTCGCTGCGCCCAATCCAGTTGCGTTGTGTCTCTTTCAGAGAGTCGCTCCAGGCGAGCTCGTTGAGGTCGTCGAGAAGTCTGGGTGCGTATGCTGACACACGCAGACACCACTGACGCATGAGTTTCTGCTCCACCGGAAAACCTCCGCGAACGCTGAGTCCTTCCGACACTTCATCGTTGGCAAGCACTGTGCCAAGCTCAGGACACCAGTTCACCATTGTCTCGCCTTGGAACGCTATGCGCCAATTCATCAGAGTCTCACGCTTTTCCTTTTCCGACATGGAGTTCCACTGGTTGGCTGTAAGGTTTAGCTCTTTTGTCTCAGCAGCGTGAAGGCCCTCTGTGCCATATTTCTCGAGATGGGCTACAAGTTCGGAAATAGGACGGGCTTTACAGAGTTCTGTGTCGTAATAATGATTGAACATCTGCATGAATGCCCATTGGGTCCATTTGTAGTATTTGGGGTCGCATGTACGCACTTCACGGCTCCAGTCAAAAGAAAATCCTATTTTGTCAAGCTGCGAACGATAGCGGGCGATGTTGTCGTTTGTAGTCTTTTCGGGATGCTGTCCGGTCTGGATAGCATATTGTTCAGCCGGGAGTCCGTATGCGTCGTAGCCCATAGGGTGAAGCACATTGAAGCCTTGCTGTCTTTTATAGCGGGAATAGATGTCGCTTGCTATATAGCCGAGGGGATGCCCTACATGAAGCCCGGCTCCTGATGGATATGGGAACATATCAAGCACGTAGTATTTCGGCTTGTCCTTATTGATTTCAGTCTTGAAGACTTCGTTGTCACGCCAGTATTGTTGCCAGCGGGATTCGATGTCAATGTGGTTGTAATCTGCCATTTTATGTAGTTTTAATAGTTTTATCAGTAAGAAGAAATAAGATTTAGTGTCGTCACCACTCGGTAAAGTCCGTATATGCAGTCGAATGGGATTTCAAGTGGCGGATACTTTTTATTAAGGCTCTTGGCTTCAATGTATTTTTTGCCACGCCCTGAGGGGTAAACTTCTTTTAAGAAGACTCCATTAGACGAATCTACAATCATAGGGTGTCCCCACGGGATAAAAGCCTTGTCGTCGATTTTTTTTATCAAGACGATATTGCCGTCGTGAAATTCTGGCTCCATGCTGTCGCCGGATATGCGGATGGCGAAGTCGACTCCCTGCACCGGACTGATCACCTTTTCGCAGTCGCCGGCATTGACAGATTGAGACCAAGCCGATATATTGCCTGCGAATGCAGTGACTGGCAACAGCGGCACGAGAAACCCTGCTTCCTGTAGCAGTCTCTGAGGATTTTTGGACTCTTTGACATACATCTCTCCTTCGCCATAGAGGAGCCATTCTCGGTTGAGATTGGGATAAAGGGTGGCAATACGATTGATTTTCTCAGCCGGAATCGATTTGCGGATAACCCCTATATATGTAGGAGCAACCCCAAGACGTTTGCAAAATTCTGTCTGAGGTATCCTGTTTTCTTTTAGATATGTCAAAAGGCGTCCTTTGACGGTTGAGAGATCATATTTGTCTGAAGCCATTGCGAATGTTGTATAATTATTGTGCAAAGTTAATTAATTATTCGTGTATTGCAAAATAATTTAATAAAATATTATGGCTTGCTTGTCCTTTGGTCGATTTTATGCAGTAGTTTATGTAGCTTCGGTGAAATCACCGGTACATTCTCAAAATATGCTACAATCAAGACATAAATCAGCAAGAGCAACGTCCTTATGATATAAGTGATCCACATTGCATATTGAAAATCACACAAGTTTCCAAGACCCCATAAAACGGCTGCCAACAGAGAATAGCATCCAATGCGTTTCACTTCGTATGGAATAGGATAATATTTTCTGCCGAGAAGATAGCTGGCAATCATTATTCCGGCGTATGAAATCAACGCTGCCCAAGCTGATCCTATGTAGCCATTGGGTATTCCTATTGCAGGCACAAGGATAAGGTTGCCTGCGAGCATAAGCACGAATCCGAGAATGGAGAGATACATTCCCCACTTGGTGCGGTCGGTCAGCTTATACCATAACGACAGATTGAAGTATACTCCGAAGCAGATGTCGGCTATCATCATGATAGGCACAACCCTAAGTCCTTCCCAGTAGGCAGGAGAAATGAAATGTTTCAAAATGGGAAGAAAATACATCACCCCTAAGAAAATAGCCAAGCCGAATATCACGAAATATTTCATCGCATCGCAATATGCTTGGGTCTTGTCTTCTCCTTGCCGTGCTGCTTTGGAGAAGATGAAGGGTTCGTAGGCATAGCGGAACGCTTGCGTGAACATCATCATCACTACTGCAATCTTGATATTGGCTCCATAGAGACCTACCATTGCCCTTGCCTCCTCAGGATTGTTGGGGAAGAGATATGGAATGATGATTTGTCCCATTCCCTGGCTTAGATTTCCTGCCACTCCAAGCACAAGAAGCGGCCATGAATAATCAAGCATTTTCTTAAGGAGACCCATGTCGCATACTATATGCTTCACTTTCATTTGAGGCAGGAGGCAAATCAGCACTACAAGCGTACTTATGACATTGGCAAGGAATATCCATCCCACTCCAAATGAAGAGCCTCCTAATGGATCATAGAACCATGATATAAGTTCCGGTGCTGTCTCATTGATTTTTGGACAAAGCAATATGAAGAATAGGTTAAGACCAATATTTACGCCAATATTGATTAGCTTTATTGCTGCAAATGTCCAGGCTTTCCGTTTGAATCTTAGATATGCAAAGGGAAGATTGGTGAAAGCATCTATGGCTACCGTAAATCCCATCATCCATACGTAGTCGGCATGATGTGGAAGGGTCAATGCGTCAGAGATAGGGTGCAGGAAAATGCTGAGTAAGGCTATGAAGAGCAAGGATGTAGTGGCAAGCGATACCATTGAAGTGCTATAGACTCTTTCATAGTCGCTCTCCTTACTGGCATATCGGAAAAACCCGGTCTCCATGCCATAGTTGAGCACTACAATGACTACTGCAACAATGGCATAGAGATAGCTGACTATACCATATTCTTCCAAAGGAAAAGCGTATGTATACAAAGGCACGAGTCCCCAGTTGAGAAATCTGCCTATGATACTGCTCAGCCCATAGACTGCAGTGTCTTTGACTAATGATTTTATTCCTGCCATATTTTTTATTTAATGCATAATGCATAATTCATAATTAATAATTAATTAGGCATTAAGCATCTATTCAAATTAAACGTATAGTGTCATATCCGTATTTAAGTCTGCATTTCAGAGACTATCAATTATGCATTATGAATTATGCATTATGAATTAGTCGAAGAGGGTGGCTTCCCTATTTTGCGGGTAACGCCCGAGATGGCGGAACGCGAGTTCCGTCACTTCTCGTCCTCTTGGTGTGCGCTTCAGAAATCCCTCTTTGATGAGAAAAGGCTCGTAGACTTCTTCAATGGTGCCGCTATCTTCCCCAAGAGCAGTTGCTATAGTGGTGAGGCCTACCGGTCCCCCTCCGAATTTGTCGATGATCGTAGTCAATATGCGATTGTCGATTTCATCAAGCCCATGGGTGTCAATATTGAGAGCTTCAAGTGCCATCTTTGCCGTGGGCAGATTGATGGTCCCGTCGCCCATCACCATAGCAAAGTCGCGTACGCGGCGTAGAAGTGCATTGGCTATACGCGGAGTGCCACGGCTGCGGAGTGCTATCTCTTGAGCTGCATCGTCGATTATGTTGGAGTTTAGAAGTCGTGCGGAGCGCTTCACTATCCCCTTAAGCACATTATGATCGTAATATTCAAGATGGCAGTTGATGCCGAAGCGTGCGCGTAGCGGTGCAGTCAGAAGTCCGCTTCGTGTCGTGGCTCCAATGAGGGTGAATGGCGAGATCGTGAGCTGCACCGACTTCGCTCCCGGACCTTTGTCCAGGAGGATGTCGATGCGGTAGTCTTCCATTGCGGAGTAGAGATATTCTTCCACAATAGGATGTAGACGATGGATTTCGTCGATGAAGAGGACATCGTGCGGCTCAAGACTCATTAGTATGCCTGCAAGGTCACCCGGTTTGTCGAGTACCGGACCGCTTGTCACCTTGAATCCGACGTTCAACTCATTTGCCACGATATTGCTCAGTGTAGTCTTTCCGAGCCCCGGTGGTCCATGAAGCAGTGTGTGGTCGAGGGCTTCTCCGCGCATACGGGCAGCCTGCACGAAGACGCGCAGGTTTGCCACTATCTTATCCTGCCCGGCAAAGTCGTCGAAACTCAACGGACGAAGAGCTTTTTCTATATCGCGGTCGCTGCCGATGGGTGTGGTCTGGCTTCCATGTATATCGAATTCAGGCATTTATTTTAGTCCTTAACTGTGATGAGGAAGTAGTTTTTCTTGCCTTTCTGGGCAAGGATATATTTGTCGCCGAGAAGATGTTCTTTGCCAATCAAAGCTGTGGGATCGGTGAGTTTCTCCTTGTTGATGCTGACGCCATTGCCTTGGATCATCTTGCGTGCTTCCCCTTTCGATGGGAACACTGCAGTCTTTTCAGCGAGGAATTCAAGAGCAGGGATGCCGGCTTCGATATCGGCGCGGGCTACTTCAAATCTTGGCACTCCCTCGAAAAGGTCGAGTAGTGTCTGCTCATCGAGCTTGTGGAGCTCGTCGACTGCGCTGTTGCTGAAGAGAATCTTGCTTGCAGCTACGGCGGCATCGTATGCTTCTCGTCCATGCACCATTACAGTCACTTCTTCTGCAAGTTTCTTTTGCAGTGGACGCAGACCGGGATCTTTTGCATGTTCTGCAGCAAGCTCCTCGATTTCTTCCTTCGAGAGGAAAGTGAAGATTTTGAGATACTTTTCAGCTTCTGCGTCGCCCACATTCAGCCAGAACTGATAGAACTTATAAGGGGATGTATATCTTGCGTCAAGCCATACATTGCCACTTTCTGTCTTGCCAAACTTGCCGCCGTCTGCCTTAGTGATGAGAGGGCAGGTCAAAGCATAGACTTCACCACCGAGTTTGCGACGGATAAGTTCGCCACCAGTCGTGATGTTGCCCCATTGGTCAGAACCGCCAAGCTGAAGTTTGCAGCCCTTTGTCTCGTAAAGATGCAAGAAGTCATATCCCTGAAGGAGCTGATAAGTGAATTCAGTGAAACTGAGTCCGTCGCGAGCCTCTCCGTTGAGGCGCTTCTGTACGGATTCCTTGGCCATCATGTAGTTGACGGTGATGTGCTTTCCTATTTCACGCGCAAAGTCGAGGAAAGAGAAGTCTTTCATCCAGTCGTAGTTGTTGACGAGCTCAGCTTTGTTAGGGGCGTCGCTTTCAAAGTCGAGGAAGCGAGAGAGTTGCTTCTTGATTGCCTCCTGATTGTGGCGAAGTGTTGCTTCATCAAGAAGATTGCGCTCTGCGCTCTTGCCTGAGGGGTCGCCGATCATTCCGGTGGCGCCACCTACGAGAGCAATGGGCTTATGCCCGCAGCGCTGGAGGTGGCGAAGCATCATTACGCCACAAAGATGTCCGATGTGAAGAGAGTCCGCTGTCGGGTCAATACCGAGGTAAGCGGTAGTCATTTCCTTATTGAGTTGCTCTTCTGTGCCTGGCATCATAGTGTGGATCATGCCACGCCAGGTGAGTTCTTCTACAAAATTCATGTTGATCTATATATTTAGAGGCTTATTAATTACTTATTGTTTATCACTTACTGTTCAATGTTTAGTGTTTATCACTTATCACTCAATGTTTAGTGTTTATCACTTATCACTCAATGTTTAGTGTTTATCACTTACTGTTTAATATACGTCTCCAGTATCTCTCCTACAGCCTTGAGCGTTTCTTTAGAAATGCAATCCATATTGTCGGAAGCTGTATGCCATCCGCTGAAGAATCCGGAGCCTTCCCTGTAGTCGATGATATCAATAGTTGGAATTCCGGCTTTTATAAGCTCCACGTGGTCGTCGTTGACGGCAGATCCCATTCTGTTGACAAACATCTGTTCATGTCCGAGATTCTTTGCAATGCTCCAAATCTGATCGGCGAGAGCAGGGTTGGCAAGCTGGGAGAAATATTCTCTCATGAATGTGGCATCGGGAGCTCCCACCATGTCGAGAAGTAAGGCTGCTGATGGCATGTATCCATTCTGTGGCAGATTGTTGGCAAAATATCTTGCTCCCATTGCCCAACTCTCATCATTTTGCTCCTCTCCCCAGTCTTCAGCATCGCAAAGCAGAATGTCTACCCCGGGGGCTGTGTCGCCTTTCTCAATAGAGCGGGCGAGTTCAAGCAGCACTCCGGTGCCGCTTGCTCCGTCGTTGGCCCCATCTACCGGCGTGGAGTGCTTATCCGGATCCGGGTCATTGTCAGCCCATGGCCTGCTGTCCCAATGGGCGAGTAGCAGGATGCGCTTCTCTGCATTTGGGTTGATTCGGGCGAATATGTTGCGCATCGGTATCTTTGTTCCGTCGAAGGTGGTCAGCGTAGCGGTCTGTTCGGTCACTTCCGCTCCATACGATTTCAACTTTTCCGTAAGCCAGTCGCCACATTTCTTGTGCGCCTCCGACCCGGGCACTCGAGGACCGAATTCTACCTGACGGGCCACGTATGAGTATGCACTGTCGGCAGAAAAACTTATTGAGGCTGTGATGTCGGTAGAGATGCTGTCGTTCTCGTCGTTGTCTGCAGTCCGTTTCCCGGCTCCGCATGAAAGAAGCAATGTGATGATGATTGCGGCAGAAGCTATAGTTCTGATTATTCTTTGTCTGCTCATTTCAGTTTCTCATTTATTTCATTCATTGCGAATTTTTCGTGTCTCTTTGCAAGCTTGAAATATTCGTTCATGGTGATGTTGACTGCATCGATATATCCGATTGTGCCATATTTGAATTTACCCTTAAGGATATATTCACTCATGAATTTGCCCATAGTGTTGGTAAGGATCTCAAAGAGGGAAATCTTACGTGGCGTCAAGTCATCGTCTGCACATGCTTCTTCTAAATGACCTATTGATTCATTTATGCTTCCGGGAATTCGGATTATGGCAAGTTTCTTTCGGTGGGCAGGAATGCGGTCTGTTGCTCCGTATACAGAAGGGAGCTCTGCTTCATCGTCATTCCATACGGTGCCACCACGACGGAAAAATCTCAGCTGGAAGTCGGGATAGTTGTTGGTGTCTTCCTTGTTCATTAAGAAGTTGCGGCGTGGAATGAAAAGTCCGTGTGTGTCGCCTGCATTTTCAATAAATTTATCGAGATAGCTTTTGAGATCGCGAGGCGCAAGTTCGTTGGGGCGTAGGAATAGTATCCAGTCGTTTTTTGCTTGCCCAATGGCATGGTTGTGCGCCTGAAAGTTTTCTCCGTCATTATCCGCCGTATGAATCACTTTACAGCCCTCCTTTCGGGCTATGTCTACGGTGTCGTCAGTGCTCCCTTTGTCGTATATTATGACTTCGTCATAGTCTTTGACATATTCGATCACTTTTCGCAGATAACGCGATGAGTTGTATGTTCCGATTAATACTGATATTGCCATCTGTCAGGTGGTCTTGATTTTTTGTCGCAAAATTAATAAAAAAAATGCGAATATGCAATTATTAGCTTAGTAATGCACAAAAAGAAAAGAGGTCGACTCACGTCGACCTGGTTCCTTTAATTCAAACAACAATAACAACTTTTTT
>CAMWQY010000092.1 GCA_947176355.1 uncultured Porphyromonadaceae bacterium | reverse complement strand
TGCAGAATCGTATAATAGTCGGTTTCCTCAATCTTCTGCTGAGATACGCGCAGCGTTTCTACAACCGTCAGTTTGAGACGCGCACCATTCAGAACAACGATATCTTGTCGAGATTCGAAAAACTACTGAAAGAATATTTTGAGAAAGACCGTCAGCTTGCGCATGGAGTTCCCACGGTGCAATACTGTTCCGAGCAGCTGTGTATGTCGCCAAGCTATCTAAGCGACGTAATTAAGAAAACTACAGGAGAGACAGCCAACCACTATATTAAGTCATACGTCGTTCAGCTTGCCAAGAACAGACTCGTATCCGGCATGAACTCCTCGGAGGTAGCCTATTCCTTAGGTTTCGACTATCCTCAGCATTTCTCCCGCACCTTCAAGAAAATGACCGGACAGACCCCCTCTGAATACTGCGAGAGACGTTTAAAAGACAAGTAGGTTTGTAATTGATGTTGCATGTCGCCATGAAGGCTTCATATCCTTGAATCTGATTTCTAAACTTCATTTATTCTCCACATTTCGGACAGATACCCTTGATCATAAGGTTGATTGATTTTATATGAAAGTTTCCTGAGAGCGTTATGTCGGGTAGAGAAATGGTGTCGAGGCAATATAATGCGCCGCATTTCTCACAGTAGAAATGTGGATGTTGGTCTGCAGCCGTGTGATGATCCTCCGCATGGCATATTTCATATTTCAGAGAACGGCTACCGTCTTCGATCACATGGATCATCTCCTTCTCGGAAAAAAGCTGTAGCACCCGGAAGATACTTCCTTTGTCCATGGGGGCAAGAGCGATTTCCAGATCCGCAAGGTTTACCGGATGAGCATTCCTCATCAATTCTTTCAAGACAAGTATCCTATTCGCAGTAGGTTTAATGCTATTTGTCTCTAATATCTTCTCGATATCTGCGTGAGTCATATTTATATTTTTCTGCAAAATTAATAATTTTTTCAAGACATTTGGTCATCGCAGGTTAATTATCTTAATACCTCATAATGGATAGAGCGAACCCGCCCGGCATCGTAGGTCTTACTGGATCTGGCTGGAATCTTTTTATAAATCGACCTAACCAAAAGCAAACAATACCGCATCGACCTCAAAACAGAAAATCAAGTACCTCACGTTCCATTGACGTTTTCGAAAATCCATTTGGATTTTCTTGAGGAAATCATTAAAACACTGGAAATTTGTGAATGGCGCACACCAATGAAATAAAAATTAGAATGCACAGAATCTTTTTTTATTTGAAATGTTCTGGTCCGTATATGCCAAAATTTGGATCTTTTTCGGGTTGCCAAGTGCGAACTTTAATAATAGGTTTCTCAGGGTCGTTTATGTCAACCATTAGAAACAAATACCCTTTATCTCCGTAGTTAGACGAATAATATTCTTGTGAGATTTGAATAGCGTATAATTCTCCACCTTTTCCGAGTTTTCGCACATCATTGCTTGCAAAACGCAGGTTGATGAATTCCTTACTTGCAAAACTATTCTTAAGGTGCTTAAGATAAGTATCCTTTGTATGACGATTATATTTAATAATATCATGATCAAAGACTATTCCTTGCATATCATCTGCCTCGATTTTCCTTGCAGGAACATGAGTAACGGTACCCGTGATGATAACCGCATCATCGTCGAAAATCGATGAGATGTAATCAAGTCGTTTCAGCGCATAGGCAGTCTGATAATTTTCAAGGAAGTTCATAATGGCAAAACGGGCATTTTCATTCCAAACACCTTTACCCAAAATGTCAGCTTCGGCAGTTTTCCCTAGTCCGAAGGATATATTATTTATCTTGCCATCGCCATTAAAAGAAAATATGACTTCTTCAACAAAAGATTTTCTCATTCCTGATTTGAATGAGAATGACATTTGTAAGCCACGTGCAATGACATTATCTCCATATTGATAGAAGGAATAGGTTGGAGAGCCTACAATTTTTGCTCTTCCATATTTTATAAGACGATCGTAAATATCTTTTGCATCGATAGTAAACATCCCATTCAAATCGTCATATCGCTTATTGACGATAGCAGAGGCGAGATTGTTTAGAACTTGCTGATACTTCACATTGTCATTTAGCTCGGCAGGCATTTCGTAGATAGCAGGAGAAATAGATGCAAAAGAATTGGATACTGAAGATTCATTCTTCTTGGGTTTCTCGACATGAGCGACAGCATCCGATTTGATAGACTTGTATGCATTACGCATAGGAATACCGCTTAATGAGTTAAGCACACTCTCCACCTCTCGATCTATGTGAGCTTCGCCACGATATTCATACTCGAATTTTAGTTGATAGTATGAATTTTGGCAGCCCGGAGCAAGTTCAAGCAAACCTACGCCATCCTTTGCTGAATATATGTTGCTCCAATCGCGACCATCAAAATAAGTATAGTCAATCGAATTGACCGGTTTGTCTTGATACGTTATGCGAAGTTCAAGGTCATCGCCAGTACGTTTCAGAACATCAATTTTAAGATTATCAAAAATCTCATTGATGTGATGAGGAATCCACGTAACAGCAAGGAATGATTCATCATCTTCATTTACATATTTATACTCATTAGGATCTTGCAACGTTTTTGTGAGAGCCAACGCCCAATATAAATCTTTCAGTGCAACATCAATCTTGCCTTGGTTTTCCGCTTTAAGGGCAGAAGAAATGTAATCGGATATTTTATGCTTACGGCTCTCAAAAATCTTGTCAATATCAGAACGTTTTATCCATCTTCCCACATGTGCGTCCGGCTCGTTTTCGAGAATAACTTTTTCAGTATTTGTGAGAGTTGCAGATGAGTAGGTATTGACAATTGAACTGAAAGTGCTGTTGATTTCTACACCAGCATCAGTGAATGATTCTGTTTCGTTATGAGAAACGTTTCCAGAAACTTGGATGGAAATTTTACTTATAAGGTCATTCAATGCTTGATTATCTGCTTCTGCAACAGAAACTCCCCACCCTTCTCCCCACAAATAAGCATTTGAACCCTTTATCTCCTCCCAACTTTGAGCAAAAGTTGGGATGGCGATAATGGTCAGTAAGAGTGTAATGATATTGAATCTTGTTCTCATTTGATAGCAAATTTTACTTCATCATCTTAGCTTTGTACACTTTTTTACAAAGCCTTTTGAAGCTACTTGTTTTCATCTTCTACTGCCGGTTCCAAGAGAATATCGGTAAGGATTAGAATGATGATTTTCTCATTACTAACAACAGTTTAGTTTTTTGATAATGCTATTCTCAATCCGCTCCATTCCGGATAATTATAATTTTGATAGCTTGTCTTCACACAATCGCCTTCACTTGAATTCCAGTAGCCACCATACCACTTATAATAGCTAGAAGATGTCTCATTTCCGATTTTAACTAATTCGTACACATTGCCACTCATATCGTAAAACCCCAACTCATTTGGCTGTAATTGTTTTACATTATGTCGTTTCCCCTGTGAATTTCCTTGATACCACGCAACATTTGAAATAATATTGCTTCCTGAATATGTATATCCCTGTGATTTATTACCACCAATGAAAGCGAACTGCCATTCATCCTTAGTTGGAATTCTAAAATTAAGCTCTGTTAAGGCATTTAACTTAGATAAAAAGGTTTCCCAACTGCTGTAACTAATATTATACTTAGGCAAAAGACTCGCTGTTTCGAAATCTTCTGTAATGGCATTATACAATTGTTCCGTTGTTTCTGTTTCTGCTAGAAGGAAATTACCATTTGTGTATTCCACAGGAATCATTGTGAATTCCACACCATTTACTTTGAATATTACAGAGTTTTGCCATCCATTATGAGAGTCCTCCGATGGGATAGTCATATAACCGCTTTCTCCTGCTTTGTATATTGAAGTTGATAGCAGGCGTGTATAACCCGAAGTTGCTGTAATAACGTTCAATCGCGGTTGCTCGGAATCAGAGAAATATCCGTACACATAGGTAGTATATCCAGATGAGACTTTAGCTTTTAATGCTCCATTGGAGTTGGTAAACTTTCCGTTTGAACAATCGTATGAAGTATAGTGAGAGATTCCGTAAAGAGTAATTTCATCATTATTTGTACCAGCGAAACGGATTCGACCGGTCTTGGGCTTCAGATCTGCAGTGACAGAGAGTGTCCCACCATTGAAAACGTATGAGCCATTGATGTCCTCATAGATACCGGTGTTCTCGGTAATTTTTACCACAGAACTGCTCTCAAACTCGGGATTATCAAAATAGACAGCAGTACATTTCGTAGTTGCTCCTTCTGTGAGAGATCCATAGTAGTTTACAGTCCACGATCCATTGTTGTAAACAGCATCACCATAAGAGGTACCGTCCCCAACGGTGAACGTGAGATATATTTTGTCGCCATTAGTCCAACTTGATGCAGAGCGACTTTGAGGCTCGTCGTTAAACCCGGACTTAGTCACATTGAGAACTAACTCGCAAGTGCGCAGTTGACTAGCGTCTTCCTCTTTTGGGATATAATTGAGAATGTCATCTTGCGAGGAGCAAGCAACAAATATGGACATACAGATCGAGCAGAGGACACTGCATGTAAGTTTGTTAATGTTTACCATTGTTATTATGTTTAATATTATTCATTCCAATTTGACTCAGATTTATACGAAATACTTGTAAAATTACCAGTAGACTTAGATACGTTGTTCCAATCCGAATCCGCACCATAGGCATTGATAGAAACTCGGCAATTTGAATGGTCATTAATATTCCAATCTTGGTCGGAACTGAATCCGGTAACCTTAACGTTAAGTGTTCCACCAAAAGATTCGTCCCAGTTTTTATCGGAGGTATAACCGTCGATGGTAACAGACAATGAACCTCCGCCAACATAATTCCAGTTTTGATCTTCTGGATACCCGTTTATTATAAATGAACTACCCTCTCCTGCTTGCGAAACAGTAAGTTCTAAAGTCAGTGTGCCTTCTTTTAAGTCAATGAGCGAAATTATAATTTTACCACGCCGCATTTCATCAGATGAATTTTTTGTCGCATACACAGTAAATGTATTTCCCTCTCCTTCATTTACGGTAAACCATGAAGCATCTGATTTAATATTATATGTTCCGTCCGTATCAATTGAAACGGTCTCGGATGTACCTCCATTTGCAAAAAACAATATACTTGATGTCGAGACTGACAAGTGTCTTGGTTTCTGAGAAACAAGAATTCGTATACTTTGAGCATGCTTAGTATTTATAATCACTGTTGTCGAGCGAGTATTAACAGAGGCATTATCTTCTGCAGTAAGCGTTATTACAGCATTACCTGAACCTGAAGATTTGGAAAGTTTAAGCCAAGAAACATTATGCTCAATCTCCGCAGTCCATTCTTCGTTAGTTGAAAGTTCAATCGTATGAGACCCTCCCTTTGAGTCAAACTCAAAAGATTGGTTATCGATCGTCATGTATTTGGCTAACTGATGAACGTTGACGTATGTAGTCTTATCGACATAAGCATAGTTGATTGTACCGGTACGTTCTTCGGTCGTGTTGTTATCCTCAGCTGCAACCATAATGGTCGCGTTGCCACGTCCTGATGTCGGTGTAGTGGTAAACCACTGAGCGGTTTGAGTCGAAGTCCATACGGCATCCGAAACAAGATTGAAAGTCATCTGACTTGCCTTATCGGAAAACTCAAGCAAAGTTACATCTGTTGAAAGAGTCTTTCCTAACTGAGTTACTTTAACTCTGCATTCTAAAGTAAGTCCTACTTGACCGAGTACAATTTCGCCTGTACGTGATGTTGTGTTGGGATTTTCCGATGATGTAACCGTGATTTCGCTGTTGCCGTCACCTGTTTCCTTAGATAGAGTTATCCAGTTGGGTTTACTGGTTACAATCCAACCGGTATTACTACGGATTGAAAGTTTCTTTGATTCTTCGATAGATGAAAATATAAGATCCTCGTCAGCATCGATATAAATGCCTTTTTGCTGAATGGCAATTTGAAGACGTTCCGTTGTTCCGATTTTGATGGAAACATATCCGTTACGAGATGAAATTGAAGTGTTTGGTGTAACTTCAATTGATACTGATGTCTTACCTGCTTTCCCATTATCAGGCTTGACAATAATCCAACTATCAGAGACTGTTGAGGTCCAATCCTCTTCAGATTCGATAGTTACATCGTATTTAGAAGCAACATTTTCATACTGCAAAGTGTACACTGAGGAAGTGATGTTAGCAGGAGATTGAGTAATTCTTATGGAAGTAGATTTGCCACTACCATACGATATATAGATGGTGCTGCTCCTATATGTACTCTGAGGATTTGCTGAAACCGAGATGATAAGGGTTCCTGAGGCTACATCTGGAGAGAGTGTAACCCAAGAGTCAGAACATGAAGCAGACCATGTACAGTTTGCGATTATGTTTGCCTTTTGCTGAGACGCATTGCCACCGAAAGATAAGGATGTTTCATCTACAGAAAGAGTTGGCGCGGCTTTCGCTTGAGAGACAGACATAGCTCGGCTATAATTCCAATCAGGATCATTCGATTGTAGATAGAATATAGCAGTACGAGCATTATCAGCATTATTATTCGCCTGAGCATTTAATGTAACCGAAGCAGAGGCATTACCGGATAATGGAGTAAGCGAAATCCAATCCGCGACATCTGAAAACTTCCACGGCGTTTCGAAACTTTCAATGGAGAAAGTTTCTGAAAAAGCCGAAGGTAGATAATATTCGAAATTGGTTTGAGAGGGTCTTAACCAATGTGCCGATAATGATGGCTCAAGATTCCCATTTGGATCAAAGTCATCTTGGCATCCTGTAAAATAGAGAAATACTATTACTGTTGTTATATATAGTATAATCTTTTTCATCGTCAGAAGAATATATTGAGACTTACATTACAATTGAACCCATCAGCATAGCCTTTGATTTTTGAAGAAACTTCATACAGAGCCTTGAAGCCATTCGATTTACTAACGCCAAGAAGATATTCGGGAGAAACAGATAGCCCAAGCCATGGCGCTAACGCAAGGTTGCATCGTAGTCCGACAGTTAGACTTGCAGCTTTCGAGCCATCAGCCGCGCCCAAATAATATTGAGACCATTGAGTGTAATCATCAGACATGAAACTTTCTTCAGCAGTTTCTTTTAAAGTGATGAATTGACATCCAACCTGTGGTGTGAGTCGAATACGGCTATGGAGTCTTATGCCATATCCTACCTTAATATTGCCACCTGATGGCTTATAAGTAGCGGTAAACGGCACCGATTCTCCCGACTTATCGCTCCAGTAAATCCTATCACTATTGGTCAATCCAAGAAGATAATTACCTTCGATATTAAAATTATGGATAAACCCTCCCATGCCTAAGTTAAGAGCCGTTATGCCACCAATATTACAACCGATCTGCATATAATACTCATTTGGCCGAGTATAGTTTCTATGTAGCTTTATTGTCATATCCTTTGTGTTACCATCTAAGCGCAACTTTTTTGAGAATGTGGAATATCCATGAGCACTTAGTGTAACTTGGTAGTTTCCTGCCACACGATTTATATGTAGCGGAGTTTTTCCTTCCGCTTTTCCATCGATTGATATATATGCCGAGGGGGTTGAATAAATCGTGGCATCGCAAAAATCAGTAAGAACCTGATTTATTCGTTCTGTCTGTCCCTCTTTTATATCTATGTCAAATTCCTCTATTTTATGACCAGGTAAAATAATTTTAACGTGGTGGGGACCAATTAAGAGACGACTATTGATAAAATCGGTTACACCTGCGGCTTTAGAATTTCCGTCGATATATACTTCCGCATTGCTGGGTTGAGTCTTTATTTCCAATGTTCCGTAGATAGGCATAGGCTTCGACAATGTAACCTTCCGAGGCACATCCTTTACAACGTTTACTTTTTGCGTAATTGTAGTGTGGCTTATTTTCTTAGCTTCAATGAAGTGTTCCCCTGCTTCGAGTTTTCCTTTCCAATGCCCTGTTCCTATCAGTTCGCCATTATCGTATATTTGAGCATCTTTATCCCCGTCCACCCATATCTCATATTCTGCATAGTTAGGCTTCAATATTGGAGTAATGGTTACTGTAGCGCTATCTGTCATTGCTACTTTTTCTATATACGGAAGGTATAACTTTTGAGAGACAGACAACTGGTGAATACCGCTCTTTAATGGAAACTGATAAACAGGCAAAGCTCCCACACTGTCATCATCAATGAATAGTTCCCCTCCTTTGGATTCAGGAGTGGCGTTAACATTCAAATATCCAAAGGCTTGTTTCAGACGAATTGAAAGATTTTGTTTATTCTCTTTATCATTGATAATGACTTGTGATTCTTCAGGATGATAATTATTCGCAATAACACGATAATTATGAGTACCAAAGGGCAATGTTATTGATGTCCGACCATTAATATCCAACGTCTGTTTTAGCCCGTTAATATATAAATCTGCATCATGAGGGGTCACATCCACATCTAATACTTGTGAATTGTCGTAATCCACGACAAGAGTATTGACTTGATCAGAGGTCAAGTCCATAACATAGGTACGTCCTTTCTTCAAGCGTCCTCCTAAATCATAATCTTTTATTGAACCGAACTGAGGGTGCTGAATACTAATTTTCATAACTCCATTCGGAACGTACAGCCATATTTCACCTGGGTGTTCTGAATTTTGCCACTCGGTATGTGTTATGCCGAGTGAGCCAACATCAAAACTGAAGTTCTTTTGAGTGGTTGCTATTTTAATAAGGGCGCACTTCTCTCCATTTATATCTGTACGCATAGTTGGGCTAACATTTGCAGTCTGGTCTGCTTCATCCATTTTAAATGACGCAATTGACATATTTTGCCCATAACACATTATAGAATATAATATACAAAAAAGCACAAATAGAATACGTACTTTCATATATCTCAACGTTTGGTGATCTTTTCTATCATTTATATTACTCATAACATTTTAATAATGACAAAAAGCGCAGATCCATAACGCTACCCGTGCTGCTAATCTGTGCCTGCCGTCACTTCGTAGAACGAGTAACGTCATATCTATACAAGTAAACGCCTTTCACATGTAAATGAACCTCCCAACACCCGGTGTCATTCCTCCT
>CAMWQY010000091.1 GCA_947176355.1 uncultured Porphyromonadaceae bacterium | reverse complement strand
ATGTGGTATTTTGTCAAGGCTGATCCAAAGCGTACGGATGTGACCGACGTGAAGCAGACCTGGTGGCATCAGCTCATTAAGGATGGCGGCTATAAACTGGAGCAGAATAATTCATACTCAGGTTCTACTGTTTGCACCACAGGTTACCGTAAAGAAGATTATACCGACAGGGCTTTCATCACGCGTATGGACAATCTTGGTTCTCCCGATGTGCTTTTAATCTTCGGAGCCACTAATGACTCATGGGCTAATTCACCTATAGGGGAATTTGTATGGAGCGATTGGACTACAGAACAGCTGAAAACATTCCGTCCGGCTCTTACTTATATGTTGTCGCATATTGTAGACCGCTATCCAAATACAGAACTTCTTTATATCATCAATGACGGACTGAAGCCTGAAATCACTACTTCCATAGTAGAGGCTTGTGATCATTATGGTGTTCCATACATCCAGCTTAAGGATATAGACAAGACAGCAGGACACCCCAACATCCACGGCATGAAGCAGATTGCCGATCAGGTGTCGGCTGTGCTGAAGTAATAAAAAAGAGGATCATTTGATCCTCTTTTTTATTTGAAAGGTCCTAAAGTCCTTAAGGTCTTTAAAGTATTTAAGGACCTTAAGGACTTTCATACAACTTAGATCTTAACTTTGACTTCAGATCCATTATAGTTCACTTTGATTCCTTTTGCACCGCGAGAATACCCGACAGGAGTCTCGGGCGAGACCTTTATGATATTGAAAGTGCGCTCTTTCAGCATACCCGGGAATTCCCCCTTTCTGTCGCCGATAGTAAGTGTCTTGGTCGCGTTGTCAAAGTTCATCGGTATCATGGAGTATGCCCCCTTCTCGTAATTGTAGTTAAGGTTTTCGTCTTCGTAAAGAGTAAACTCTCCGTTGTCGCCGGTGTAGACGTAGAGGTTGATGATATCGGCAGGTTTTTGGTCGGAATACTGCATTTCCGGTCCGACCGGAACGATAGCACCTGAGCGTACGTAAAGTGGCAATTGCTCGTATGGAGCACTTGCTACGAGGGTCTCTCCACCCTTTGAGGCAACCATGCCGGTATAGAAGTCATACCAAGAGGCACCTTTAGGGAAATATATTTCACGCTTGCGCGCTCCATATTCATAGACCGGAGCGACAAGGAAAGCATTACCGAACATATATTGGTCGCCGATATTGCGTGTTGCGGCATCCGCAGTGAATTCCATCACCATCGGACGCATCACAGTATAGTCGTCGAAATGGGTCTTTCCGGCAAGCGAATAGATGTAAGGCATCAGGTCGTAGCGGAGGTTGGTGTAGTAGACCACAGACTTGTATGCAGGGTGATCTTCTGGGGCAATATTGAAAATCTCGCGGTAGGGCCATTGTCCGTGGGCTCGGAAGAGGGGAGCGAAAGCTCCGAATTGATACCAACGCGTATTGAGTTCACGCCATTCCTTCAGATCTGCATTTTCCTTTCCGGTCTTAAGATATTCTCTCTGGGCTTTTGTGTATCGGTCTTCCACGCAGAAGCCCCCTATGTCCATTGTCCACCAAGGGATTCCACTCATCGCGAAATTTAGGCCGGCAGAAATCTGAGCCTTCATGTCTTCCCAGCGGGTGGCAATGTCTCCGCTCCATGTCGCTGTGGAATATCTTTGTAATCCTGCAAAACCGGAACGGGTCAGCAGGAAGACACGCTTGTCGGGATTCACACCACGCTGACCGTTGTAGATGGCATCTGCATTCACAAGTGCGTATGCATTGAAGTATTTTGTAGATGGTCCGAGTGCTGTCGGTGTGATAAGGTCTTTTCTATATTTCAGGTCGGTGCAGTCACGAATGTTGGGTTCAGAAGCGTCCATCCACCAAGCGTCAATGCCGAGTGGCATATAGTGGTCGTTGATCTGATTCCAGAAAAGCTTCCTGGCTTCCGGGTCGTAAGCATCATAGAAAGATCCAAGATAGCCGGGACCTACCCAGTCGCGTATACTGTCTTGCACCGGAAGCTTATACATCCATCCTTTTTCGTCAAATTCCTTATAGTGGTCGGTAGTCACATAGAATTTTGGCCATACAGATATCATCACGCGAGCATTCATATCGTGGATAGTATCTACCATACCTTTAGGATCCGGGAAGCGTTCGCGGTCAAACTCGTGGCTGCCCCACGAATCCTGTTTCCAATGAAGCCAGTCGATCACTATATTGTCGATTGGAATGCCGCGACGGCGGAATTCTGCCAAAGTGGAGAGGACTTCTTCCTGAGTGTTGTATTTCTCGCGGCTCTGCCAGTAGCCCATAGCCCATTTAGGCATTATGGGGGCCTTCCCGGTCAACGTGCGATAGCCTTTGATTACATCGTCCATGTCATTGCCATACACGAAATAATAGTCTATTCCATCCTGCATCTCTCCCCACCAGCTCATCTTCATCTGTTCCTTGGGGTCGCGGGGATTGTAGGCGCGTAGACTGCAATAAGCCACACCTCCATTAGGCATCCAATCTATCTTGATTGGCACGCGCTTGCCGGCTTCGAGATTTACCGAGAATTTGAAGCTGTTGGGATTCCATGCAGTGCGCCAACGCTCCGGTACAACTTCTTTTCCATCGATGTAGACAGTCTGATAGCCGGAATAATATAAGATGAATTTATATTCAGCTGTCTCAGACGCTTCGATTTCCCCTTCGTATATCACATGACTGCCGTTGAATTTGAAGTCGCGTGGCAGGTTGACTACATGATTCAGATCGCCTCTTATAAGATGCTCAAAGTAAATGGAATCTTCACGCTGCACGATAGTATCAGCGTTGGGATCTGCAGGTATGTATGTTCCGGTTAGGGCTCCCTCTTTCCCTTCTTTGTCGAATAGTGTGAAAACACCTCCGAGCTGCTTGTAGCCCTCCGGATTACCCCAGCGGCATAGTGAATAGCTGTCCCAAAGGATACCGTAGTTGTCGGTAGAGACTACAAATGGAACAGAAACTTTGGTATTATACTGATATAGCTCTTCATTCTTTCCCTTATAGTTGAATTCATCGCTCTGATGCTGCCCAAGTCCATATATACCCTCATCATCAGAAAGAGATTCAAAAGTCTGACGCACGGAGTAGCCTTTAGTGCCTTCCACTTCTATAGGAGAAAATTCCCTTCCTCCATCAGCTTCTGAAAGAATGAGTTTACCCTCTTTATCGTAGAATTTCACATCACCGTCATTGAGAGAGACTGTAGCCTTGACAGCGGAGGTCACAATAGAGACTGAAGAATCAGTCTTTTCGATATCATATTTCACATCGTGTGGACGCTCAAGCACTACCAAACTTGCGTCTTCAGCAAATTTATTGTCAGGCGTAGCAGACACACGAATGATCTTGTCTCCGAATACTTGCAGACGCACTTTTTTCACACCCGCTTCCTGCGGATTACTGACATTTACTGTCACTCCTCCCGCTTCTGTCCGATATGTGGCGTTGGCACATGTTACGGTGAGCAGGCATGCGAGCGACAGGCATGTTGTCGTGGATAGTCTCATCGTTGGATTATTTTAGATTGTTGTTCGTCTCTGTATGCAAAATTAATAAAAATTCCGTAAAGATTGGAATTGTTTGGCTTATATGTGGTGGCATACATTCACATAATTTTGTTATGAAAAGTTAAAAGATTGATACATTGGGGATTTTTATAATATTTTGATGGTGATGGCGTTTCTTTTATATGAAAAATAAGTTTAAGAATATTTTGTTCCTTTCAGTGTTGCTGATTGCGACCGGAATCACGGCAATTTCATGCGAAGATCATCCTCAGCACATTGAGTCCTCCTGGGGCGACGGCATGAATGTCAAGGATGAAATACTGCTCGACGGCGTGACATCCCAAACCCTCAACATTAGGGCTGCGACCAAGCCTACGCTGAAATCGGATTCGGAGTGGCTAAAAATCGGAGAGGTTAAGAATCTCACCACCGGTATATATACAGTAGAATTGACAGCTGAGGTCAACGCAACTGGCGAGAGTAGGACTGCGAGGATATCCGTCACTGCAGGAAAAGAGACGGCAACGGTGACAGTCACTCAGGTTTCAAGCGATGTTGTTGAGATACTTAGTGTTGATCCTCAAGGAGAACTGGATCCTGAAGGATGCATTCTGACCATCAAGTATCATGCCACAGCTACTCCGGCTACCAATTTGCCTGACTGGATTAAGGAGACAGGAACGAGAAGCCTTGTGGAAGGTGAATTGAAGTTTACAGTCTCCCCTAATGATACGGGTCGAGATCGGGAAGGAATCATTGTTTTGGCTGTCGGGAAGGACGCAGTTGCTAATGTGACAGTTCGTCAGGGAGCCAAAAAATAGCTTTATACTTCATAAGCGAAAAGGAAGGCGTGAGCCTTCCTTTTTTGCTTATTTTGCTAATTAGTCTGATTGGTCTGATTGATCTGATTGGGCTAATTAGTCTAATTGGTCTGATTGATCTGATTGGGCTAATTAGTCTAATTGGTCTAATTAGTCTGATAGGTCTAATTAGTCTAATAAGTCTAATTGACAAATTAGTAGAATTAGTCCCTTAATCGTTGGTCGTTGGTCGTTAATCGTTGATCGTTAATCGTTAATCGTTAGGCTTAAGTCCCATATTTTCGTAGATGAAGGAGTAGATGTCGGTGTATTCGTCGATGATCTTGTCGATTGGTTTGCCGGCGCCATGACCCGCATTGCTGTCAATTCGGATCAGTTTTGGTGCGTCGCCCGTATCAGAAGCTTGCAGAGTGGCTGCATATTTGAATGAATGAGCAGGGACTACGCGGTCGTCATGATCGGCGGTAGTAATCAAGATTGCCGGATATGGAGTGCCATCGTTCTTGATATTGTGCATAGGAGAGTAGGAGAGAAGGTATTGCGACATCTCAGGAGAATCTTGAGAAGTGCCATAGTCATGAGCCCAGTTCCAGCCGATAGTGAAGAGATGATAGCGCATCATGTCCATTACTCCTACTCGAGGGATGGCAACTTTGAAGAGATCGGGACGCATGTTGGTGACAGCTCCTACGAGCAGACCACCGTTGCTGCCTCCTTCTATGACAAGGTGATCCTTGTCGGTCCATCCCTCCTTGATCATGTATTCGGCTGCTGCGATGAAATCGTTGAATACATTCTTTTTCTTCAGTTGTGTACCGGCAAGATGCCAATCTTCGCCATATTCTCCACCTCCACGAAGATTTGCTTGAGCATAGATGCCTCCATTTTCGAGCCAGAAAAGGCGATTGGCGGAGAATCCCGGATTTAGAGTTACGTTAAAGCCCCCGTATCCATAGAGATATACCGGATTCTTACCGTTTTTCTTCAGACCCTTTTTGTAGGTGATGAACATTGGAATTTCAGTGCCGTCTTTCGATGTATAGAACACCTGTTCAGTCACGTAATCTTCAGGATTGAATCCCTGAAGTTCTGTAGCATGGAAGAGCTTGCTGTCACCGGTTTCAACATTGTATTCCATGATTGTAGAAGGAGTCGTGAATGAAGAAAAAGCATAGAAAGCCTTAGGGTCTTTTGAGTTGGTTGAGAAGGAGAGTGTGCCATAGCCCGGAAGTTTGATTTCACGTTCCTTTTCGCCTTCCTTATTGTAGACGTAAGCATGGTGAGACGCATCCTTGTCGTAAGTAAGTATGAGTTTATCTCCGGCGAAAGATGCATTGACAAGTACAGCCTCAGGATTTTCAGAGACTACATCTTTCCAGTTGGCCCTTTGCGGAGCTTTTGCGTCGACGGCTACAAGTTTATATTTTGGAGCGTCTGCCGAAGTGAAAATATATAGTTTGCCATCTTTCGCATCAATGACACTTATATCGTTGTCTTGCGATTCCTCTACAGTGATCCATTTGGAATTGGGATTGGTGAGATCCTTGACGTAGAGAGAGTTGCCGTTGCCGGCACCTCCACCCATTACCAAGAGAGTAGATTCGTCGTTGGTGATGTCAACGCTGTGGAAGTGTAGAGGTTCGTTACGGTTTTCATATATCACTTTGTCAGCGCTTTGTGGAGTACCGAGCTTGTGATAATATACTTTGTGATATTCGTTTGCGTTAGAGAACTCCTTGCCCGGGGCCGGTTTTTCGTATGCACTGTAGTAAAACCCGTCGCCATGCCAGGCAGCCCCGGTGAATTTCGCCCATTCAATATGGTCATCAAGAAGTTTTCCTGTAGCAGTGTCCATAACGTAGATTTCAGTCCAGTCGCTGCCGCTACGGGAGATGGTGTAGGCTGTGTATTTGCCGTCGTGAGATTGATATACTCCTGTTAGAGCCACTGTGCCGTCGTCAGAAAGCTTGTTAGGATCGAGAAATACTTCAGCTTCGCCTCCGGGAGTCTCGGAGCGATATAATACAGACTGATTCTGCAAGCCGTCGTTTTTGTAGAAATAATACTTCCCGTCGTTTTCCTTATAAGGCATTCCTTCCTTTGGATAGTTGTTTAGCTCCTTGATTCGCTCGCGGATTTTGCCACGGAAAGGTATCTTTGATAGGTATTCCTGAGTGACTTCATTCTCTGCCTTTACCCAAGCAAGGGTTTCAGCAGCTGTGTCATTTTCGAGTGGGCGGTAAGGGTCATTGACTTCATTACCGAAGTATACATCGACGGTGCCGTCGGAGGGTGCTTCCGGGTAAGAGATTTGAGACTGCTTTGAGCAGCTGACCATAGTGATTGCCATAAGCGCGATGATTGATGTAGTCTTAATTCGTGCCATAAAGGTATGTTATTGATTTTGACCGCAAATTTAAGAAAAAATTACCATTTATACAAATTGACTGCGTCGTCTTATAAAAAACGATGCAAAAAAATGGCTATTCTGACTTAATTCCGAGTATGCTTTTGAATTCCGGGTTTGTCTCGATGAGGGATGGATCTGCAATGTATCGGTTGATATCCTCTGCCCACCGGCGATGATACATTGTGCGGAGAAGAATATCGTTGTATCGCTTTGCAAGCTCTATTTCTCCGTTGAGCAAGGCATCCTTTACCATGTATTTCAAGTAAAATACGCGTTTCCCGTATTGGACACAATGCTCCATCCCCCACTGATAAGAAGTATTGAATTTCCCATCATAATAATTTACAGGTACATTTATGAATGCCGTAGCTGTAAATTTTTCAGAATGACGCGCATCTATCTGGCGAGGTATCATATCATTAATGTCATCAGGAATACCTCCAAGATTCTTAATTGCGAGATTATTAAGTGCACACATCGTATGGTTAGGGGGTTCTTTAATATTCGACATCACAGATAATATTCCTTTCCAATTGTTATTTTCTAAATGACGCAGCATCAGGACAGTCGCTCTCAACTGTTCATTTTTTTTGTTGGCATATATACACCATATTCCGCTGACACACAGTGTACCTACGCTCAGCCACAAAATCCATTTTGAAGAGGGAAAGCCTTTAAATGCAGATATGATGGCAAGAAGAAGCAAAAAAGCCGTAGCTACTTCAAATGGGAGCCACAAATATTTATCGAATTTTTCCATCAGTAAGTCAGGAAGACCTTTGAGGTAGAGATATTCGTTGTCTACTGTGGTAGGTTGGAAATATTCGTAATAAAGATTGGGAATCGCAATGATAGCTGTAATTATGATCGTTGCATAAAAAATGCCCCAATATTTCTTGTCTCTTATACTGCCTGCTATTAAAAAGATGACACCGATCAAGGCGGCAAAAAGAGCATAGAATCCGGCTATGAAATAGCATCCTGCAGTGATTAAAAGCAATATTGCGGCGAGCCACTGACGTTTTCCTGCAATACGAAATGCCCGCACTGCACCCACCACAAAGAGATAACTGAGAGTGTTAGAATAAATATATCCTACAGATTTCATCGATACCCAGGCATCATCCATCTGCACTATCGACACCAACATGGCAATCGGGACAATGAATGCCAATGGGAATGCCATGCGTGGCAGACAGAATGCCTTTTGTGTAAGCCATGCCATCAATAGCCATAGGAGTATTATCACACTGCTGCCCAAAATAGGATAATACATCAGCTGAGTAAGCCACGCCCCTGCATAGCGCATAAGTCCACCAGGGAAATAAAGACACTGACGGAAGAAAAACCGGGTCGGCTCAAACAGCGACATCTCATCATACCAGCGAAGCATGTAGGAATTCTTCACTGCAAGCATTACGTAGGCGAATAAGATGAATGCTAAAGTAGTGACTAAATATACGTTCAGACACTTCCCTAATGACTTTATTTCTGATTTTTCCGTCTTTTTCATCGTTTGGATTTAAAGTTTGCTTGTATTGGTTCATGGTCGAGCGCCCGAATTATTGCGGTACGCCCTACGTCAAACGTTCCGTTGAAAAACTCCGGTACATTATATGATTTCATCAATTCTCTATAGTATTCCGGCGACTCTTGGGGCACAACAAAAGCCTTTGAATCATTGCCATCGGGAGAAATATAAGCGATATAGGGCCTTGTATATGAGCCATCATCACGTCGAGAACTGAATACTATCCATCTTGAATTTGACGACCATGAGTGATAACTGTCTGTGTCATCGCTGTTTGCATTATTTAGCCGGCGTACCTCTCCCGATCTCAGATCCATTATATACAGGTCGCTTTCTTTATGCCAGATGTGGAATGTGCCGAATGGAGCCTGACAATATAGCAGAAATTTTCCGTCAGGTGAAATGCGAGGTAGGAGTGCACTTAATCCATCGGCTGAAGCCGCCACCACTGTGTCGGGTTGTGAAAAAGTGCGTGTTGTAAGGTCAAAGTCACGGCTCACTATGTCGTAGTGCATCCGTTCGAATCCTTGGGGCAGCATGGAGGATGTGATCCCTTCAGGATATTTAGCTACAGAATAATAAATCTTCTTGCCATCCGGAGCCCAGCTCGGGAATGTCTCCAGCAGTGTGGTGTCGCTTGCTATGCTGCTGACTTCATGTGTATTCATGTCATACAATATGAGATCGGACGATGCATCATAGACTTCCACCTTTTGTTTCCCCTTTTGGAAAAATTGCTGGTTGGTGTTATTGGTGGAATATGCAATGAGGTCGAGTGTCGGGTGCCATGCCGGGTAAACGCCTGCTGAAATCGTACTGTCGGTCTTCAAATTGACTTTTATGACGGAGTCTCCTGCCATAA
>CAMWQY010000090.1 GCA_947176355.1 uncultured Porphyromonadaceae bacterium | reverse complement strand
GGACTCCTCTTATCGCGCAGCAGCTTCTTAAAGGTGGTCTTCGACTCGCCCATCTTCTGAATACTCTTTTTGATCCACAATATAATAAGTGACAGAACAGCCCCCTCTCAACCTTCCTTTGGTAGAGCTCCGATTGCGCATGGAAGATAAAATTCTGAAGGTGTTTGACCCATTGCGTAAAAAATATGTTGCTCTTACTCCTGAGGAATATGTCAGACAACACTTTACCGCCTGGATGACCGACAGTCTCGGTTATCCGGCTTCTTTAATGTCTAACGAAGTGTCTATTTCTCTCAACGACACAAAGCGACGTTGCGATACTGTCGTTTTCCGCAATGACGGCTCTCCTTTAGTGATTGTAGAATACAAGGCTCCGACCGTAGCGATCACACAAAATGTGTTCGATCAGATTGCTCGCTACAATATGGTGTTTCATTCAAGCTATCTTATTGTCAGCAACGGATTGCGCCATTTCTGTTGTAAGATGGATTATGACAGCAATTCATATTCTTTCCTCCCCAATATCCCAATTTGGTCGCCGGATTTATAAATCCTCGTATATCCATAATTTTCACCATATTTCAAGAAATAATTAAAGTCAAACACGCATCAAATTACGACATGTCAGAAATCAATTATAACTATCTTGATCTTCTCAACGACCAGCAGCGCGAAGCTGTAGTTTACAAAGACGGGCCCTCTCTTGTCATTGCAGGAGCAGGCTCCGGCAAAACGCGTGTACTAACTTACAAAATTGTAGATCTTCTTCGTTCCGGTTATGAACCTTGGCGCATACTTGCCCTTACTTTCACCAATAAGGCTGCCCGCGAGATGAAAGAGCGAATAACAGAAGTAGTCGGTGAGCGTGTAGCTTCCCGGCTAAAGATGGGGACTTTCCATTCTGTTTTCCTTCGCATCTTAAGGCAACATGCCGAGGAAATTGGTTTCAAATCATCATTTACTATCTACGATACGTCCGATTCTCGTTCACTTCTGAAGAGTATTATCAAGGAAATGCAGCTTGACGAGAAAATCTACAAACCGGCTACTATTCATGCTGTAATTTCCAATGCTAAGAATGCTCTGATCGACGCCGATCAATACCTTCAGGATGCCGACAATTTCAATGCTGACAAAAAAGCAAAACGTCCGATGACAGGTCAAATTTATAAGGCTTATTGCGAGCGATGCAAGAGGGCGGACGCTATGGATTTCGACGATATCCTCGTCTATATGAATATCCTTCTGCGTGATTTCCCAGACATTTGCAGGCATTATCAGGAATTTTTCAAGTATATTCTTGTGGATGAGTATCAAGACACCAATTTTGCACAGCATCTGATAATTTCACAACTTGCTGCTCTTCACAAGAAACTTTGTGTGGTGGGTGACGATGCACAGAGCATATATTCATTCCGCGGCGCCAACATCGGTAATATCCTGAATATGGAGCGTAGGTATCCTAATCTGAAGATATTCAAACTTGAAAGAAACTACCGTTCCACACAGAATATAATCAACGCTGCAGGCAGCCTTATCGACAAGAATACGCGTCAGATGAAGAAGCACGTATATAGTGAGAATGATGAAGGAGAGAGGGTCAAGATTCTTTCCACTTATTCCGACATAGAAGAGGCATATCTTGTAGCCAACCTGATTGCCAAATCTCGATTGAGCTGTCATGATTCCTATGAAGACTACGCAGTCCTATATCGCACTAATGCTCAGAGCCGTGCTCTTGAAGAGTCGTTGAGAAAACGAAACATCGCTTATCGCATTTACGGCGGACTTTCTTTCTATCAGCGTAAGGAGATTAAAGATGCTGTCTGCTATTTTCGTCTTGCCATAAATCCCGATGATGATGAAGCCCTGCGCCGAGTGATCAACTATCCTGCAAGGGGAATAGGCGACACAACTCTGAGAAAATTAGGAGAGGCTGCATCGGCAGGTAATGTAAGCATTTGGCAAGTGATTCAAAACCCTGTTGAAAAAGGAGTTGCTGTAAATTCCGGAACTATAAAAAAACTCGAGGCTTTTCGCGATATGATTCAAGAATTTATCGACGATAACGCTAAAGGTGCCAACGCATACGAATTAGGACAGCTCGTATACAATCGCAGTGGAATACTTACAGTTTTAAATCATGATAATACCCCGGAATCTATAAGCAAGCAAGAAAACCTCAAAGAGCTTCTTGCCGGTCTAAAAGATTTCGTGGATACTCGCCAAGAGGAAGGAAATGAGCATATCGGTATGCAGGAGTTTCTGTCAGACGTAATGCTCGCTACTGATCAGGATTCAGCAGATGAAACTTCTGATGAGAAAGTGACATTAATGACTTGCCATGCGGCAAAAGGTCTTGAATTCAAGCATGTATATGTGGTTGGTGTGGAAGAGGAACTTCTCCCGTCGTCTATGTCAATGAATTCCGTAGATGAAGTGGAGGAGGAGAGGCGGTTGCTTTACGTCGCTATGACTCGAGCAAAGGAAACTTGTGTATTGACATTCGCCAAGACTCGTTTCCGTAATGGCCAGACTGTCCAAACTCGTCCCTCTCGTTTTCTGACTGAGATAGGCAAGAAGTTTGTGCAAATAGAGACGTCCTCAGATTTCTCTGACTCTGCTCCGCATTCCTCATTTGTGAATCCTATGGACCGATATAATTCTTTTAGGTCTCCCGTTAAGAAATCTTATTCTTCATACGAGTCTCCACGCTCATCTTCTTCCTTACACACAGCTGCCACTTCTAAAGGGAAAACTCCAGGCACTCATAGTCCGGAGGAAGTGCCTGTTGGCACACGCATTATTCACGCCAAACTCGGCGAAGGTGTAGTGACAAAACTTGATTATGTTATGGGTGAAGGAGTGATTACAGTCAGCTTCACGCAAGCCGGAGAAAAGAAACTCTACCTCCGCTTTGCCCAATTCAATATAAAATAAACTCCGATCTACTTGGTATTATGAATTTTGCATTATGCATTATGAATTATGCATTCTGTATTTCTTTAAGATACCGTAAAAATCTTAAATATCAATTCCTTTTGGAGGTCATATTCGTTTTGGAGCGATCCTATACCCTTGCTCTTGCAGTCAAACTCCCGCAAGGCAGAGATAGCTGCAAGAGATTGTCTTGGTGTATACATTCTCAGCCCATTCTTTATCTCGTTGAGTGAGTATGTATTCTTAAGTTGTAATGCTTCCATCAAGCCTCTATCTGTCTTGTCTTGAGAATAGTGTGCGACAACCAACTGGCTGAAAAATTTTTGAAGCATAGCTGTAGTCATCACACTTGGATTATTCTTAGGATTTTTCTTGAAATAGTCGAGTATTCGCAATGCCTTAGGATAATCTTTGGTTGAGATAGCCTTCGTCAATTCAAAATTATTGAATTCCTTGGAGATACCAATATTTTCTTCCACCATCCCTGCAGTAATCCTCTGCGCTCCATTTCCTGCACTTACAATTAGTTTGTCGATTTCTCCAAAAAGCTTCTGAAGAGAATTGCCTATATATTCTATAAGAATCTGCACAGCTTGCTCTTCAATAGCAATTTTTTTCATCCTACAGTACTCCTTTATGGGTCCGGAAAGCTGATAATCGCGGATTTTTGGACTTTTGAAAACCACGACTTTATCTCCGGCTTTTGACGCTGCCTTCATCAGGGCAGAGGTGGCTGAAAGATTATCTCCCTTGTAGACAAGCACGAATACCCCTTGATTGTTTGGTTGCATGATGTAGGAGGCAAACTTATCGAGTTGTGACTTATTCCCCGAGCAAGTCTGAGCCTCTTTTAAGATGACAAGTTGGCAGTCACCCATGACAGGATATTGCCTGGCACTTGCTATCACAACATCTATGTCAGCATCAGCTCCGTAAAACACGAGCTGATCAAAAGCCTTATTATCTTCTTTGACTACGTTGCGCTCCAGCGCATCTACAATCAAGTCGATATAATAAGGTTCTTCACCCATGAGGAGATATACATTCGCAAATTCCCTCTTCTTTATTTTGTCAAGAACATCCCGGTAGGTCAGCTCCTTACTTACTTTCTGTGGCATTGGCAGTATTGTTATTTAAAATCTCCTTAGGTAATGTCATTTCCCCTCTCAGCACTCCTTTACGGCTTAGGACATAAATAATTGTTGCTATTAAAATGACACTGACTATGGCGGCAGTCGGTAGTCCGGATTCCGAAACACCAAACATATCAAACTCTTCAGATAGATATCCTTTGTGGATCAACCAAGTAGAGATGATCACAAGACTATTGTTAAGAGCATGCCCGAGGGAATTGACCCAGATGCAACCGCTCCACCAATAGACATATCCAAAAAAGGCCCCGAGCAGCAGGCGAGGGATAAATCCGAAGAATTGAAAATGCAATGCACTGAAGACTGTAGCCGCAATCCATATAGCGGCATGATGGTTCACCTTGCACCATATCAGCATCTTCTGGAAAGCACCTCTGAAGAAAAATTCTTCCCCTATTCCGGTAAGGACCCCGATTAGTAGGATATTGATGATGGTCGGAAGTAGGGCAGTGGTGTTTATGAGTCCACTTGTCAGTTGCTCAGCCTGCTCTTCCATATTCCGACACCATTCTTCAAACCCCGCAAAAGCTTCCGGAAGACTCATTTCCTGATTCCAATATACCATCTGATTGAGCGCCGGCATACCTGCAAAATATATTAGCAGCATTACTCCGATCATTTTTGAGGATGGAATTTTATCTGCCTCGATTGCTTCAACCGGATTGGTCTTGAAACACATTTTCCACGCTATCAGTGCCGGAAGGATAAAAGCAAGGATATTCTGACCTGCAATGATGATCCATTGTGCCGCTATTCCATTTAAATGAATTAAGCCCAAAATAGTAGTGAGGAATAGTCCGCAAATCATCAATCCCATCAGCACCAATACAAATTGGCTTATATCAATGAATTTTTTCATTTTAATCGAATTTCTTGCGTCGGAATATGAAGTTGCGTCCAAGATATTTCTCTCTTACTATAGGATTCTCTGCCAGTTCTTCGCTCGTGCCGCGGAAAAGGATTCTTCCTTCAAAGAGCAAGTAGGCTCTGTCGGTGATGCTCAGTGTCTCAGGAGCGTTATGGTCTGTTATAAGGATTCCGATGTTCTTCTCCTTAAGTTTATACACTACACTCTGAATGTCTTCTACTGCGATTGGGTCAACTCCGGCGAAAGGCTCATCAAGCATGATAAATTTAGGATTGATAGCCAGACATCTGGCTATCTCCGTACGCCTACGTTCGCCACCCGAAAGCTGGTCGCCGAGATTCTTCCTTACTTTATGGAGGTTGAATTCATCGATCAGTTGTTCGAGCTTTTCCTTCTGCTGCTCCTTGGTCATCTTGGTCATCTCAAGAACAGCCTTAATATTATTTTCCACAGTTAGTTTTCGGAATACGGAAGCTTCCTGAGCAAGATATCCGATACCAAGCTGCGCACGTTTGTAGACAGGATATCCCGTGATATCCTGATCATCAAGAAATATTTTTCCGGAGTTTGCTGTTATTAGTCCGGTAGTCATATAGAATGTAGTGGTCTTTCCCGCTCCATTGGGACCCAACAATCCTACAATTTCTCCTTGCTTGACATAAATCGAAACCTTATTTGCTACAGTTCTCTTGCCATATTTCTTCACAAGGTCTTTCGTGCGCAGGATCCCTTTCTCCGGCTCAGCTTCGATAATCTCTTCTTCAAGGCCTCCATCAGGAGTATCGAGAAAAATTTCTTCCTCCTTCTCTTTGACCATGGCGTCCGGCATGACTCCGGTCTCGATCATATCTTCTGCAATTTCTGATTCCGGCAAATCCATTGTAGTGTCAATTTCCTTGACCATTCCTTCCATTTCATTACCATCAGAGATAGGAATGTCAGTCTCTTTTTCTGCTACCACTTTAGGCTCGTCAGCCTTTTTCTTCGGGAACAATGGGAATATCTTCATTTCTTATTTTTTGAAAGATGGGAGTAGTGAACGAATATAATCCGTGAGCAGCTTTATGGCGACTTCATTGTTGCCTCCTTGCGGAATGATAAGGTCGGCATATCTTTTGCTTGGTTCGATATGAAGTTCATGCATAGGCTTGAGGGTTTCCTGATAGCGGTCGATCACCATCTTCGGAGTTCTTCCTCGCTCAATGCAGTCACGGTGTATGACACGTATGAGCCTTTCGTCGGCATCTGCATCTACAAACACTTTCACATCCATTCTGTCTCTCAGTTCCTTCTCGCATAGCACGAGGATACCTTCCACTACAACTACTTCTCTTGGCTCTATGCGGACTGTCTCTCCTGTCCTTGAGCAAGTCAGGAAGTCGTATGTTGGCCTGTCGATCGCTTTCCCTGCCTTCAGATCGTCAAGTTGCTTTGTCAGAAGCTTCCAGTCGATGGCTTTGGGTTCGTCATAGTTCATCTTGAGTCTTGTCTCAAGAGGGATGTGATGGTTGTCGTTGTAGTAGCAGTCCTGAGGAAGAACTGCCACTTCGTTTTGGGGCAACGATTCTATGATTTTTCTGACTACTGTGGATTTCCCTGATCCGGTGCCTCCTGCGATGCCGATTACTAACATAATATTCTAAATTTATAGAGGCTTTTCTCAAAATACTCGCCATAAAAGCACAAAATTTGGTGGATATAGCCTCATTTTATTAATTTTAATGACAAAATTAATAAAAACGATTGTTGTATACAAATAGATATTGCTCAACTTTGAAAATTTTTATTAATTTTGCAGTTGGATTCGTATATTAACGCGATTTTTACAGGAAAGTTAGATTAAAAAGACTATATTGTGATAACAAAATCGATAAAGACATTCGGACGTTATTGTCTGTTCATGACTCAGGTGTTCCGTTCTCCTGATAAGTGGAAGGTGTTCTTCAAGCAGCTCGTGACTGAGATCTCGCAGTTGGGTGTCGACTCAATTCCGCTGGTGGTGATCATTTCTATTTTCATTGGTGCTGTAATTGCCATTCAGATGACAATTAACATAGTTTCCCCTCTGATACCGAGTTACTCTACAGGTCTTGCCACTCGTGAGATTCTTCTGCTTGAATTCTCGTCTACTATGATGTGTCTGATACTTGCCGGTAAGGTGGGGTCTAACATAGCGTCGGAAATCGGAACCATGAGAGTAACGGAGCAAATTGATGCAATGGAAATAATGGGTATAAATTCAGCAAATTTCATTGTGCTCCCTAAAGTGATTGGATTTGTGCTGTTTGTTCCAATACTATGCGTAATGTCGATGTTTGTCGGTCTTTGGGGTGGATGGCTTGTGGCAGAATTCACAGATATGCTGACTGTCGAAAACTACGTATTCGGTATCCAGTCGTTTTTCAACGAATGGTATGTTTGGTATGGTATTATAAAGACTATCGTTTTTGCCTATATCATTGCTACAGTGGCGTCATTTTATGGCTATTATGTCAAGGGTGGCGCGTTGGAAGTCGGTAAGGCAAGTACTAATGCAGTCGTTTCGAGTTCTATCCTTATCCTCCTCGCGGATGTAATCCTTACAAAACTCCTGTTGCAATGATCGAAGTAAAGAATATCAGTAAATGGTTTGATGGAGTGCAGGTGCTCCATGGGATAACTGCCACATTTGAATCAGGGAAGACCAATCTCATCATAGGTCAGTCCGGTTCCGGAAAGACTGTGCTTTTAAAGTGTCTCGTCGGCTTGTTGCGCCCGGAAGAGGGGGAAATCTACTATGATGGCCGTTGCCTCAACACTATGAATGCTGAGCAGCGCAAGGAACTCCGTATGGACATTGGCATGCTTTTCCAGGGTTCGGCTTTGTTTGACAATGAGACAGTGCTGGGGAATGTAATGTTTCCTTTGAAGATGTTCTCGCCTCTGAGTTATTCTGATCAGCTTGAGAGGGCTCATTTCTGCATAGAACGAGTAGGCCTTAAAAATGCCGATAATAAGTATCCGTCTGAGATTTCCGGCGGTATGCAGAAGCGAGTGGCGATTGCCCGTGCCATTGCGCTTAATCCTAAATATTTGTTCTGTGACGAACCTAACTCAGGTCTTGACCCGCGCACGTCCCTTATGATTGACGACCTGCTTAGCGACATTACTCACGAGTATGGTATCACTACAGTGATAAATACCCACGATATGAACTCTGTTTTGGGAATGGGGGAACATATAATTTTCATAAATAAAGGTTACTGTGATTGGACCGGAGATGATCATTCTATCTATCGCAGCGACAATCAGAGTCTTAATGATCTTGTATTCGCGTCCACTCTTTTTAAGGAAGTGAAGGGATATATGGAAAAGAATGCAAACAGGCAACGCTGATGCCTATAGTCTTTCATTGGATAAAACAATATAATCAAGCATAATTCAAAAGTATGGAAGAAAAGGGTCAAAAGCCGGCAGGCAAGGAGAAAGACTACTCCGGTGAGATTGAAAAGAGAGCTAACGTGGTGTTTGACATCATGAAGTCTCGTGTGTCGGATGATGACTTTCGTCGCTTGGTTGATGCTTTCGAAGTTGCTCGCGAGGCTCATTCCAAGCAGAAAAGAAAGACGGGCGAACCCTACATATTCCATCCTATTGCTGTTGCTACCATAGCGGCCCAGGAACTGAATCTTGATGTGGATTCTGTGATTGCTGCCTTCCTTCATGATGTGGTGGAAGATACGGATTGGACAGTCGACCAGCTTCAGAAGCGCTTCGGAAATGATGTCGCTTTTCTTGTGCGCGTAGTCACAAAGCAGAAGAAAGAGAAGTATGAGATGTCGAAGCAACTCGACAATTTCAAGCAAATGCTCACTGCTGTCCAATACGATATTCGTGCGCTTCTCGTAAAGCTTGCCGACCGCCTTCATAATATGCGAACTCTTTCTTCGATGCGCCCTGATAAGCAGATGAAGATTGCCGGCGAGACCGACTATTTTTATGCCCCGCTTGCCACTCGTCTTGGTCTTTATAATGTAAAGACAGAACTCGAGAATCTTTCTTTGCGTTTTCGATGTCCGCACGAATACTCCGAACTTACTTCCCGTATAGAAGCCGACCAACGTTCAAATTATGCCCGCCTTAAGATTTTCACTTCTGAACTTTCCCATATTCTTAAGCGTCGTGGGATAAAGGCTCGCGTTTTTGTGGAGTATCGC